>DASSXC010000100.1:0-9828 GCA_035704205.1 Solirubrobacterales bacterium
ACCGGCCCTCTTCCCACACCAGCTCTCGGTCGGAGCGCCGGCTCGACCAGGCAATAACACCAGTCCGCTTTCAGCTCTAGCGCCGCGACCTCGGTTGGGAAGCTGGAAAGCCCTGGACCGAAGTTGAATGCGTTCATGAGCCGGGAGACGGTATGCCTCTCCGGCAATGTCGCGAAGCGGCGATATGCAATCTGGCAACTGCGCGGCGATAGCCGCGCTCTCACTCCGTCGCTAAGCGCGAAGCGCGTGCGACATCAATTGCCGGAGAGGCATACCGTCTCCCGGCCCTCACAACCTCAGAACTCCTGGTCGATCCAGGGCATCATCTTGCGCAGGTCGCCGCCTACCTCCTCCACTTCGTGGGCAGCGCCCTCCTCGCGCATGCGGGCGAGGTTCTCGCCGCCGGCGCGGTTCTCGGCGATCCACTCCTTGGCGAACTCGCCCGACTGGATCTCGCCGAGGATCTGCTTCATCGCCGCCCGCGACTCCTCGCCGATCACGCGCTTGCCGCGGGTCATGTCGCCGTACTCGGCGGTGTTGGAGATCGAGTAGCGCATCCCCTGGACCCCCTTCTCGTACATCAGGTCGGCGATCAGCTTGAGCTCGTGCAGGCACTCGAAGTAGGCGAGGCGCGGGTCGTAGCCCGCCTCGACCAGCGTCTCGAAGCCGGCACGGACCAGCTCCGATGCGCCGCCGCAGAGGACCGCCTGCTCACCGAAGAGGTCGGTCTCGCACTCGTCCTTGAAGGTGGTCTCGATGATCGCCGCGCGGCCGCCGCCGATCCCGGCGGCGTAGGCGAGGACGAGGTCGTGGGCGTCGCCGGTCGCGTCCTGGTGGACGGCCATCAGGCAGGGCACGCCGGTCCCTTCCTCGTACTGGCGGCGGACCAGGTGGCCGGGGCCCTTGGGCGCGACCATGCCGACGTCGACGCCCGGCGGCGGGACGATCTGCTCGAAGTGGACGGCGAAGCCGTGGGCGAAGAGGAGCAGGTTGCCGGCGGCGATCCCGTCGGAGATCTCCGCCTCCCAGAGCTCAGCCTGTTTCTCGTCCGGGAGGAGGACCATGACGACGTCGCCGCGGCTGGCGGCTTCGGCGATGTCGAGGACCTCCAGGCCCGCCTCTTCCGCCTTGGCGCGGCTGGACGAGTCGGGACGCAGGCCGACGACGACGTCGACGCCGGAGTCCTTCAGGTTGAGGGCGTGGGCGTGGCCCTGCGAGCCGTAGCCGAGGATGGCGACGATCTTCCCCTCCAGCTTGGAGAGGTCGGCGTCCCTGTCGTAGAAGATGTCGTCGGTTTTCATGGTCGGTGAGGCTACCCAACCGCCCTAGCGGAGGGCGCGCCGCAGGAGCTTGCCCGAAGGCGTGCGCGGCAGCGCCGCCGCCAGCTCGACCCGCTTCGGCACCTTGAAGCCGGCCAGCGACTCGGCACAGTGGCGTCGCAGCTCGTCGGGGGTCACCGCCGAGCCGTCGTGCAGGACCACGACTGCGGTCACCGCCTGCTGCCACTCCGGGTCCTCGCGCCCGACGACCGCCGCGTCGGCAACCTCGGGATGGCGAAGGAGCACCTGCTCGACTTCGGCCGGGACGACGTTCTCGCCACCGCTGACGATCATGTCGTCGATCCGGTCCTCGACGTAGAGGAAGCCTTCCTCATCGATCCGGCCGAGATCGCCGGTGTGCAGCCAGCCGTCAGCGTCGACCCGGCTCGGCGCGATCGTCGGGCCCTGGACGAGGATCTCGCCGTCGCGGATGCGCAGGTGCGTGGTCAGCAGCGGCCGGCCGGCGGAGCCGAGCTTGCGCTTCGCCTCGGCCGGGGCAAGCGTCGTCACCTGCGAGCAGGCCTCGGTCAGGCCGTAGGTCTGGACGACGGTGGCGCCGCGGGCGATCGCCTCTTCGAGCGGCTCCTCGGGCACCGGGCCGCCGCCGATCAGCAGCGCCCGCGGTCGAGAGAGGTCGGCGCCGGCCTCGAGCAGTCTGGTGAGCTGGGTGGTGACCAAGGAGACGACCGAGATGTCGTCGTCCCGCAGCGCCGCCGCGACCCGGTCGACGTCGAAGCCGTCGTGGAGGACCGCGGTGGTGCCGTAGATCACCGAGCGCATGACGATGCTGAGCCCGGAGATGTGGCTGAGCGGCAGGCAGCAGAGCCAGCGGTCGGTCGGCTCGACGCCGATGTTGAAGCCCGAGCCGACGGCGCTCCAGAGGAAGTTGCCATAGGTGAGCTCGACCGGATCCGGTGTGCCGGTGCTGCCGCTGGTCAGCACCCGACAGCAGGGCGCGTCCATGTCGTGCTCGCCGAGCAGCGGCAGGTCGGCCTCGGTCTGGGTCAGCTCGCCGGGATCGCTCAGGTCCACGGTGGGCTCCTCGGCGGCGATCACCGCGGCTCGCTCGGCCGGGGTGAGGCGAGGGCTGAGCGGCAGCAGGACGGCGCCGACCTTCATCAGTGCGTGGACGAGAACGACCTGCTCACGGCGCGGCTGCATGGTCAGGGCGGCGAGCGAGCCACGCCGTACGCCGTGTGCCTCGAGCCGCCGCGCCACCCAGGTGGCCTCGGCCTCGAGCTCGGCGTAGGTGACCTCCGAGGCGTCCGCGATCAGGGCGGTGCGGTCGGGGCAGCTTTGGGATCTCTGGGCGAGCCAGTCGTCGAGCTTCATCGGCGGGATATCGTGCCCATCATGCCCAAACGCCACAAGGAAGCTCCGCCGGACGAGGTTCTGTACGCCCCGATCGCCTGGGAGCCGGTCGGTGAGTACGACGACATCCGCTACGAGAAGGCCGAGGGGATCGCCAGGATCACGATCGATCGGCCGGAGGTGCTCAACGCCTTCCGCCCGCAGACGCTGATCGAGATCTCCGCCGCGCTGGAGCTGGCCCGCGAGGACACCGAGATCGGCGTGATCGTCCTCACCGGCGAGGGCGAGAAAGCGTTCTGCTCGGGGGGTGACCAGACGGTCCGCGGCGACAGCGGCTACGTCGCCGAGGGGGCCTCGCTCGGGCGCTTCCACGTCACCGACCTGCAGGTGCAGATGCGGCGACTGCCGAAGCCGGTGGTCGCCATGGTGGCCGGCTACGCGATCGGCGGCGGCCACATCCTGCACGTCTGCTGCGACCTGACGATCGCCGCCGACAACGCCTGGTTCGGCCAGACCGGGCCGCGGGTCGGGTCCTGGGACGGCGGCTTCGGCGCCTCGCTTCTCCGCGACCTGGTCGGCACCAAGAAGGCGAAGGAGTTCTGGCTGCTCTGCCGCCAGTACGACGCCGAGGAGGCGCTGGAGATGGGCCTCTGCAACGCGGTCTTCCCGGTCGACGACCTGGAGCGGGAGACGGTGGCCTGGTGCCGCGAGATGCTCGCCCTCTCCCCCTTCGCCCTGCGCCTGGTCAAGGCCAGCTTCAACGCCCATGAGGACGGATACGCCGGGATCCAGCAACTGGCCCACGACGCGAACCTGCTCTTTTACGGCAGCGAGGAGGCTCGCGAGGGCCGCGAGGCCTTCAAGGAGAAGCGCAAGCCCGACTTCTCCCAGTTCCCGAGGCGCCCATGAGGATTTGGCTGATGGCGGCGCGGCCGCGCACCCTGCCGGCGGCGATCGCGCCGGTGCTGGTCGGCACCGCCGCGGCGGTCGAATGGGCGGGTCACCTGCCCCGGGTCGGCGCCTTCATCGCCGCCCTGGTCGGCTCGGTCTTCATCCAGATCGGCACCAACCTCGCCAACGACTACTCGGACGCCAAGCGCGGTGCCGACACGGTCGATCGGCTGGGCCCGGTGCGGGTGACCTCGGCTGGGCTGGTGACGCCGCAGCGGGTGCTGGTCGCGACCTGGGTGGCGTTCGGGGTGGCGATTGCCTGCGGGATCTACCTGACCGTCGTCGCCGGGATCGTGATCCTGCTGATCGGCGCCGTCTCGATCGCCGCCGGCGTCCTCTACACCGGCGGCCCGCGACCCTATGGCTACGCCGGTCTCGGCGAGGTCTTCGTCTTCCTCTTCTTCGGCCTGGTCGCCGTCAACGGCTCCTACTACGTCCAGGTCGAGCAGCTCGATGCTCTGCCGCTCGGACTCTCGATCGCGGTCGGCTTCCTCGCCACGGCGATCCTCGTCGTCAACAACGTGCGCGATATCGAGACCGACCGCCGGGCGGGCAAGAACACGCTCGCCGTGCGAATGGGGCGACACAACGCCGTGATCCTCTACAGGCTGCTGGTCCTGGGCGCCTACGTGGTCTTGCCGATTGCTCTCGTCAGCGGCGACGCCAGCCTGCTGCCGCTGATCGCGTTCCTCTCATTGCCGATGGCGATCAAACCGCTCCGCACGATGAGCAACCGCACCGACGGCCCGTCCCTGAACGCCGCCCTGGCCGGCACCGGCGCGTTGTTGGGTGCTTTCAGTCTGCTCGTCTCGGCCGGCCTCCTGATCGCCGGATAGCCAGCGAGTGTGCACTTTCCCGCGGATAAGGCGGGAAACTGCAAACTCGTGAGGTTGACTCCGCAGATGCGATGCTGTTCTGGTGAAGATCGCCTCCGTCGAGGTCCTCCCCTACGCGCTCCCGTTTCGTGAGCCTTATGTGACGGCTGCTGGCACGCTTACCCAGCGGGAGATGGCGCTGCTGCGGCTGCGCTCGGACGACGGCCTCATCGGGCTCGGAGAAGCGGTGCCGCTTTCGTTGCGTGACGGAACGGGTCTGGCCCAGGTCGTCGCCGAGCTGGAGCGGTTGGGCGAGCGCGATCGGCTCGACGAGGCGCTGCTGCGCGGCGATGCGGCTCATCTGTCTGCGCCGGCACGCTGCGCGGCGCTGACCGCCCTGCTCGACCTGCGCGGCAGGCGGGCCGCTGCCGAACATGGTGTGTCCGCCGAGACCACTCGTCCCCTTCGCTGTAACGCAACCCTGGTGGCGGGTGATCCGGCCTCGGTCGTCTCCGCCGCCGAAGGCTGGGCGGCCGACGGCTTCTCCACCTTCAAGTTGAAGGTCGGAACCGGCGATGATGCCGCGCAGGTCCGCGCAGTGCGGGAAGCACTGGGACCCCGCGTGCGGATTCGGGTTGACGCCAATGCCGCCTGGGACGTGGAGACGGCAAAGCGCCGGCTGAATGAACTGGAGCCGTATGAGGTCGAGTTGGCCGAGCAGCCGGTGGAGACTCTGGAGGCCGCCGTGGAGGTCGCCCGCTCGACCTCGATTCCGATTGCCGGCGACGAGAGCATCGAGAGCCGCGCCGATGCCGAGCGGGCGGCTGCGATGGAGGCCTGCCAGATGACCGGTGTGAAGCTCTCCAAGGTCGGCGGCCCCGAGGAGGCGGTCGAGATTGCCGAGGTCCTGCCCACCTATCTCTCGAGTGCGCTCGATGGCCCGGTGGGGATCGCCGCGGCAGCGCAGGTGGCGGCGACGTTGAGTGAGAGCTCTGAGGGCGACGGCCTCGAGCTTGCGCACGGATTGGCCACGCAGCGTCTCTTCGCCTCGACGGTCGGCTCGGTCGAGTGCGAACTACGCGGCGATCAATTGCACCCCCCCGCCGGCCCCGGCCTCGGCGTCGAGATCGACGAGGCAGCGCTAGCCGCCCACCGCCTCGACGCCAGATGAAGCATTTGAGCCCCTCCCGGGGGCTCAATGCTTCATTTTGCGTCGCTGATCTAGGTTCCTGAGGATGGATTCGACCAATCGCAACACCGCCCTCGCCTCGGCCTTTGCCGAGGAGCTGGCGCGTTGCGGGCTCCGCCACGCGGTCCTCTCCCCCGGCTCGCGCTCGACCCCGCTCGCCCACGCCCTCTGGCGACAGGAGGAGATCGAAACTACGGTGATCGTCGACGAGCGCTCGGCGGGCTTTTTCGCCGTTGGCGCTGCACAGGCCAGCGGCGTTCCGGTGGCGCTCCTCTGTACCTCGGGCACCGCGGCGGCCAACTACCACCCGGCGGTATGCGAGGCGGACCACTCCGCGGTCCCGCTGCTTATCCTGACCGCCGACCGCCCACCCGAGCTGCGCGGCATCGGCGCCGGTCAGGCGATCGACCAGCTCAAGCTGTACGGATCGTCTGTGCGCTGGTTCTGCGAGGTCGGGACGCACGATGCTGACGACGACGGCCTTCTGCATTACCGCGCGATCGCCTGCCGGGCATTTGCCGGTGCGCGTGGTGAGCCACGCCCGGGCCCGGTCCACCTCAACTTTCCCTTCCGTGAGCCACTGGCGCCATTGCCCGATGAGGGCGCGGTAACTGCGACCGATCAGCTCGCCGTCGGGGGCCGCGACGGCCGCCCGCTGACCGCGGTGACGCCGATCGACATGGAGCCCTCGCAGTTCCTGCTCGACGAGGTCGCCGGCCACGTCGCCGAGGCCGACATCGGCGTGATCGTAGCCGGCCGCCAGCTCGATCCCGAGCTGCGCGAGCCGCTCGCCCACCTGGCCCGAGTGGCGGGCTTTCCGATCCTCTCCGAGCCGACCTCGCAGCTCCGCTGCGGCCCGCACGATCGCTCCTATGTTGTGACTGCCTACGACCTGTTGCTGCGGGACGACCGGTTTCGCGAGACCGCCTCGCCGGACCTCGTCCTGCGCTTCGGCGAGATGCCGACCAGCAAGCCGCTGCGCTCCTGGCTGGCGGAGTCCGGCGCCGATCAGATCGTCGTCGACCCGCTCGGCGGCTGGAACGAGCCGACGCATAGGGCGGCGGCGATCCTGCGCGCGGATCCGACCGAGCTGGCGGCTGGCTGGGCAGCCCGGCTGGGCGAGGATCGCCCGGCGCCGGCGATGTGGCTGGAGGCCGAGCGCGCCGCCCGCGAGGCGATCGGGGCCGAGTTGAGCGCCACCGAGCAGCTCACCGAGCCGGGGCTGCAGCTCGCGCTGGCGGAGGCCTACACCGACGGCGAGCTCGTCTACACGGGGTCGAGCATGCCGATTCGCGACCAGGAGGCATTCCTCCCTTCCACCGGCGCGGACGCGACCTTCCTCTGCAACCGTGGCACCAACGGCATAGACGGCCTGGTCTCCTCCGGCATAGGAGCCGCCCAGGCGACCGGCAGACCGACCACGATCGTCACCGGCGACCTCGGCCTTCTCCACGACATCGGCGGCCTGGCCGCCCTGCGCGACGTCTCGACCCCGGTCCGCATCGTCGTCATCGACAACGACGGCGGTGGCATTTTTCACTTCCTTCCCCAGGAGGAGGCGCTGACCAGCGAGGAGTTCGAGTCTTTGCTCGGCACCCCCCGCAGCATCGACACCGCCAAGGCGGCAACCCTCTTCGACCTCCCCCACCGCCGCCTCGAGTCGCTCGACGACCTCGGCGATGCGCTGGCGGCCGGCACCGGCCTGATCGAGGTCAAGACTGACCGCCAAGCCAACGCGGCCCTGCATCGCCGCCTCGCGGAGCGGGTGGCAGCGGCGGTGCCCTAACAGCGCCGGCTCAGCACAGGATCCGCCCGGCCTCACGGCCGGGGCCCGGCTGCCAAGCCGGCACGTAGAAGCCGACGCCGAGAGCAGAGAGCAGCTTGGTCTGACAGGTGCCGTCGGCATTGATCTGCATGAGCGCGTCCCCGATGCCTTCGCTGGCGCCTTCGGAGTCCCCGCCGGAGAACCTCATGTAGGCCAAGCGCTCGCCAGACGGGTCCCAGCTGGCGAAAAACTCGTCGCGATCGGGGGTGCGGGTGAGGCGGCGAACGCCGGAGCCGTCGGCACCGACGATGTACAGGTCGGTGTCCTCCCTCGCCGTTTCGCGAACCAGCGCGACCCTGGAGCCGTCAGGCGAGTAGACCGGGGAGAGGCCGTCGATGAGAAGGCGAGCAATGCCGCCCGTCGCAACGCTCACCGCCACCGGTTCCGGATCGTCCGTGCGCCGGTTGTCCAGGCGGGTCGCGAGCAGGGTCGAGCCATCGGGGGAGAACGACGAAGCGAAGTATTCGAGCCCGTACCGCCACGGAGTCAGCTGGCGAGCCGTTCCCGTTGCCAGGTCCAGGATCCAGATTGCGGCGCCCTGGAAGCCCCGCCGCTTCACCTTGCCGTTGACCACTTCGTACGGTCGCCGCCGAAAACGAGTGAACGCGAGACCACGCCCGTCCGGCGAAAAGACGGGATCATAGGCTCCCTTGGTCAGGGGGAGCGCGCGCAAGTCGCTTCCGTCTGCGTCCACGGTGAAGATCCGCAGACGCCCTTCCCCTTCTCGCCTTCTGCGTTCGACAAATGCGCTGAAAGCAATCTGGTTGCCGTCTGGCGACCATGAGGGAGGAGAGAAGAAGTGGGGCAACGGTCCAGAGCGTCGCCCGCCTCCGGCCAACTTGACCGGCAGCGCACCGCTTGGATCGACGGTGAGCAACTCGAGACGCAAAGGCTTGGCATCGAGCCGCACGATGGCCAGGCGTGGACCCCCCGGAGCGACCGCATTCGCAACGCCCACCGCCAACAGCAGCGCCAGCACTCCTCCTCCCACCGCCCGTCGAATCACATGCAGCATTCTGACGTACCGGAATGCTGCAGGGCCGGCTCCTGCTAAGTGACCAGCGGCAGCAGGGCCTGGAGCTTTACCTCGGTCTCCTCCAGCTCCGCGGCTGGGTCGGAGCCGGCTACTACTCCTACGCCGGCGAAGAGGCGGGCCTCGCGGTTGCGGAGGAGGGCGCTGCGCAGGGCTACGCAGAACTCGCCGTCCTCGGTTGCGTCCATCCAGCCGACCGGGGCGGCGTACCAGCCGCGGTCCATGCGCTCCAGGTCGGTGATCGTGCTCTCGGCGTCGGGCCAGGGCTCGCCGCCCACTGCCGGCGTTGGGTGCAGGAGTCCCGCCAGCTCGACCGCGGAGTGCGATTCGGCAAGCTGGGCGATGATCGGCGTCGCCAGGTGCTGGATATTCGCCACCTTGATCACCTCCGGCTCGGGGGCGGTCTGAACCCAGACCGCGTGCGGGCGCAGCTTGCGGACGATCCGCTCGGCGACGATCCGCTGCTCGCGGCGGTTCTTGTCGCTGCGCAGAAGCTGCTCGCCGAGGTGGTCGTCGACCGCCGGGTCGGAGCTGCGACGAATCGAGCCGGCCAGGGCCACGGTTGAGGCACCGGCGCCGGAACGCCGGATCAACAGCTCCGGGCTGGCGCCGACGAAGGCTGCCTCGGGGGTCCCGCAGCAGAAGCAGAAGCAGGAGGGAAACTGCTCGCGCAGCGCGCCGAACACGGCCGCCGGATCGTGGGCGGCCGCCGCCTCGACCGTCACCTCCCGGGCGAGCACCACCTTGCTCATCTCGCCGTCGGCGATCCGGCCTGTCGCCTTCTCGATGGCGTCTTCGAAGTCGGCAGGTGGATGAACGCTGCGAATCTCCGGTCGCTGGCTGAGGTGAGGGTCGAGCAGCGGCAGCGGATCGGGCCGCAAGCTGGCAAGCCGCGCCATCGCACGATTGACGATCTCATCGGCGTCGTCGCCCGGGGAGACGACCGCATTGGCCGTGAGGAACGTATCGTCGCCGACCCGACAGATCGACAACTCGGGCAGGATCAACGACGCCGGCGAAAACGAGGACCAAGCCGAGGAGGCCGCCCCCTCCGGATCGAATGCAAACCCGCCAGTCCAGACCGGGCCCGCACCTGGAGGCAAGCTCGACGGCTCGTCCAATACAGCCCCTTCGTTGAGAGCCAGGCACTCTCGCGCCACGTCCTCGAACCGGTCCCTGCCGCGCGAAGTTGCCTCATGCGCCACACCCAAATTCGCCAGCGCGAACCCGCGATCGGGCTGCTCCCAACAGAACCAGCGGTCAGAGGCCAGGCGAGAGGAAAAAACTACGGCACATGGATCGGCAAAATCAGCTGGTGCGGTAACGCTCACCAGGACTCTCTTGCCACCGGTGAGAGCGCGTTCGACCCCGTCCCGGAGACTCGA
>DASSXC010000101.1:0-7562 GCA_035704205.1 Solirubrobacterales bacterium
GAGCCGGCGCTGGTCGAGTTGATCCTCGCCGAGAGCCGCGAGGTCCTGCGTGCCGAGCACGGTGTCCTGATAGCCGAAACGCACCACGGCTTCGTCTGCGCCAACGCGGGCATCGACAGCTCCAACCTGCCAGAGGACGGCACCGTCTGCCTGCTCCCCGCGGATCCCGATGGGTCCGCCAGGCGCATCCGTGCCGAGGTAGCGGGCGCCGGGGAGGCTGGGGTGGGTCCCTCCGGACAAAAACGGGGAGTGTCCGGAAGGACCCACCCCAGCCTCCCCCTCAACATCGGAGTGGTCATCGCCGACAGCTTCGGCCGCGCCTGGCGCCTCGGCCAGGTCGAGGTGGCGATCGGCTGCGCCGGCCTGAGCCCCCTCGACGACTGGCGGGGCCGCGCCGACGCCGGCGGCCGAAAGCTTGAAGCAACCCAGATCGCAATCGCAGACCAGGCAGCCTCCGCCGCAGACCTCGTCCGCGACAAGACGAGCCGCGTACCTGCGGTAATCGTCCGCGGACTCGGCCGACACGTCAGCTCCGAGGACGGCCCCGGCGCCGCTGCCCTACGTCGTCCCGTAGACGAGGATTTGTTCCGCTGACGTGAGGGACCATCCCGGTAGGGGTGGAACGTCGTGACTTTTTCGTCGAGCGCAGCGGGCGCCAGCTCGATCCCATCCCACCGAAAAAGTTAAGTGGAACCCCTGCCGGGATGGTCCCTGGAGACCCGCAACACAGCGGCGCCTTTGAGGCGCCCGCTGCGGATCGAGTCGATCGCCTCGTTGGCCGCCTCCAGCGGGTGAACCTGGACCTCGGTCCTCACCGGCACCCGCGGCGCGAGGGCGAGGAACTCCTCGCCGTCACGGCGCGTCAGGTTGGCCACCGAGCCGAGCGTCCGCTCGCCCCAGAGCTGCTCGTAGGGGAAGGAGGGAATGTCGCTCATGTGGATGCCGGCGCTGATGATCCGCGCCCCCTTGGCGCTGACCCGCAGCGCCTCCGTCATCAGCGATCCGACCGGGGCGAAGACGATCGCGCCGTCGAGCTCCTCGGGCGGCGCCTCCCCCGAGCCCCCCGCCCACTCGGCGCCGAGGTCGCGGGCGAACCGCTGACCCTCCTCGTCGCCCGCGCGGGTGAAGACGAATACCCGCCGTCCCTGGTGCACGGCGAGCTGGCAGAGGATGTGGGCTGAAGCGCCGAAGCCGTAGAAGCCGAGCCGCTCCGCGTCGCCGGCCAGGCGCAACGCCCGGTAGCCGATCAGGCCGGCGCAGAGCAGTGGCGCGACCTCGTCGTCGGACATGCTCGCGGGAAGCGGGAAGCAGAAGCGCTCGTCGGCAGCGGCAAGCTCGGCGTAACCGCCATCGACGTCGTAGCCGGTGAAGCGGGCGCGGTCGCAGAGGTTCTCGCGACCGCTGGCGCAGTAGCGACACTCGCCGCAGGTCCAGCCCAACCAGGGCACCCCGACACGATCGCCGATCGCGAAGCGATCCGCCCCCTCCCCCACGCTGCTCACGGTGCCGACGATCTGGTGACCGGGGACGAGCGGCAGCTTCGGCTCGCTCAACTCGCCGTCGACGATGTGCAGGTCGGTGCGGCAGACGCCGCAGGCGGCCACGGAGAGGAGAACCTGACCCGGCCCCGGCTCGGGATCCGCCAGCTCGGCCGGACGCAACGGCTCGCGCTGCCGCTCCAGGACCATCGCCCTCATCGCCGCGGCTCAGGGCAGGACCGACTCGAACGTGTCGCCAAGCTTGGCGGCGTCGAGGCGAATCTCAGACGTGCCGGGAATCTCTTCCCCGTTGCGGTAGAGGCCATCCTTGATGTACGCGTAGGGGGCGCCGGGCACGATCATGCTGACGCCGCTGCGGGAGTCGATCTCGACTCCATCGAGGTAGACCTCGTAGAAGCCGGCGCCCACGCTGGAGGCCCTGAAGTGAATGACGACGTCGTGCCAGACCTGCTCGGGAACCGGGGAGAGGAAGCGATCGCCACCCATCGCATTCCCATGCGACCAGAGGCCACGGCCCCCGCTGTGCCCGTCGTCCCCCTCGTAGTCCCAGAGCTGCAGGCCGAAGTTCGGGCTGCCGCTGTCGGCGCTCTTGAACTGCATGATCAGGTTGTGCGCCCCCGGCCCGCCGTAGACCATCGTCTCGATATAGAAGGAGAAGCCGTAGAAGTATTCGTCGCCCTCGTGGAACCGGACGGTGCCGGCGGTGCTGCCGCTCCCGTTGCCCCCCAGGATCAGCTCTGAGCGATCCTGTTCGCCGGTCAGCCGGACCGCGCTGGATTGGGTCCCGTCGCGAACGATGTCCGTCGCCACCCGGGGCACCACGTCCCCCACGCCGGCGGTGTTCCAGCCCTGCAGCCCGTCCTCGAAGCCCGCGTCGACGAGCGCGGGGGGCGCAGGGTCGGGAGGCGTGACCACCGGGGGTGGTTGCGGACTCGGCTGTTCGGGCTCTGGCGAAGGCGTGGGCTCGGGGTCGGGCACCGGATCGGGCGGCGGCGGAGGGGGATCGGGATCCGGGACAGGGATCGGTTTGATCGCCTGTGCCCTCGGCGGTGCCGAAGGCGAGGGGTCGGCCGACGGCCGCGAGCCGGGATTGGCCGGCGGCGCCGGAGGGGTTGCCGGGGGCGAGCCGGCAACGAACCTGCGCTCCGTGACGGACGCCGGGCGTCGCACGTAGGCGACGTGGTTTGGCGCCAGGGCGATGTTCCCGTCCGAGCGGGCGGCTCGCTCCAACCCGCTCTGGATCCTGGCCGGCAGTAGAACCGCGGGCGAGATCGAGTCGGTCGAAGCCGGATTTGCGCCGACCAGAGCGGCCGCGCCGAACAGGATTGCGAGGGCACCGACGGCGGCGCAACCCAGCAACCGACCCGTGACTGGAGCAAACGAAGAGACGATCGACTCAAGATAGCGAGTGCCGCCCGTGGGCTTCATGATTCACCGAGTTGCCCTGCTCCGAAGAAAACGTCCGCGGGATCGAGAACGGATTCGCCCTCGCGGAAGAGACCGGTTTCGAGCCGCGCGTAGCTGCTCTCGGAGTCGATCAGGCTGATCCAGGCGCGCGCGTCGATCGGCCGGCCATCCAGGGTCAGCAGGTAGAAGCCGTCGTCCTCGCTCGACGCCTGCAGATGGACGGTCACGTCATGCCAGGATCCCTCCACAACCGGGGCGAGGAAGCGCTCGCCGCCCATCGCATCGCCGCTGGACCAGAGGCCCCGCTGGCCAGCGCCATCGTCCCAAAGCTGCAAAGCGAAGCTGGAATCTTCGCTTGCCTCTCCGCGGATCCGCAGGATCAGGTTGTCGGATCCCGGCGGCCGGAATGCGGTGGGCTCGACGTGGAAGGAGAAGCCGTACTCGAGCTCGTCGCCCGCCTGGATTTCGACCCGGTCGCCGAGGTCTTCCCCTCCCGGATCGACCCCACCGGCGATCGGCCCGGGTGGCTGACTGCCCGATCCCGTCGGCAGACGAGTCGGCGGCGCAGTCCCCGGCTCTGAAACCGACACCGGAGCGGCGACGGGCACGGCCTCCGGCGCCGGCGCAGGCTGCGACGGTGCCGGTTCCGGAGTGGGCGGCATGGGTGGACCGCCTGGAGAGCCAGCCTGGCCGCTGCCGGCTATTGCCTGTGCCGGAGCAATGCTCACCCGCGACCGAGGGGCGCCGCCGCTCGTCACGGCAAGCTCGTCGGTGGCAGGCCTCGCCGCACCTCCGCCGGCGGGCTGAGCGGGGGCGACGGCAAGCCGCCGACCCGGTGCGGCCTCGACCGAGTCGCCCAGCGCGACCCCGATCCCGGGGGCGAGGCTGAGCCGCGGAGCGATGGTGCTGGCGCCCCACGGCCGCCCGCTGACCAGCACCGCAACCGCGAGCGCGACGAGGAGGGCGATCAACGAGACGACCGCCAACCCCGGGAACCCATTCCCCGCCGCTACGGAACGCGAAGCGATATCGGCACGATAACGCTAGATCAAACGTCCAGCTGGGTACTTAATAGGTCTCCACGACCTCGTAGAGAGTCGTGCGCTGAGCGGGGGCGCGGCCGGCCGCGCGGGCCGCCTCGATCAGCTGCTCGGGCTCCAGCCGCACGCCATGCTGGGAGCCCGCCATGCGCGAGATGTTCTCCTCCATCAGCGTCCCGCCGAGGTCGTTGACCCCCCAGCGCAGGGCCTCGGTGGCGGCGTCGAGGCCCATCTTCACCCAGCTCGCCTGCAGGTTGGGGATCGTCCGGCCCAGGGCCAGGCGGAAGGCGGCGGTGTGCTTGAGGTTCTCGCTCGCCGGGATCTCCTCGATTCCGTGGGTGCGGCCGAGCATCGTGTTGAAGGGGATGAAGCTGAGCGGCACGAACTCGGTGATCCCCCCGGTCCGCTCCTGCAGCGCCCGCACCACGCGCATGTGGCGGGCGAGCTCGCGTGGCTCCTCGATGTGGCCGAACATCACGGTCGAGGTCGAGCGCAGCCCGGCGCGGTGGGACGCTTCGATGATCTCGACCCAGCGGTCGACCGGAAGCTTGTTGGGCGAGATCCGCTGGCGCACGCCGTCGTCGAGCACCTCGGCCGCGGTGCCGGGAGTCGAGCCGAGCCCGCACTCGAGCAGGTACTCGAAGACCTCCTCGGGCTCCTTTCCGGACCGCTCGCACATGTAATGGACCTCCATCGGCGAGTAGGCGTGCAGGTGCAGCTCGGGCGCCACCTGCTTCGCCAACCGCAACCACCTGCCGTACTCCTCCAGGGTCAAGTCCGGATGGATCCCCCCCTGCATGCAGAGCTCGGTGGCGCCGAACTCGACCGCTTCCTGGATCCGCGCGGCGAAGTCCTCCTCTGAGACCTCATAGGCATCGGGCGAGCGCCGCCCCTGACCGAACCCACAGAAGGCACAGCCGACGACGCAGACGTTGGTGAAGTTGATGTTCCGGTTGACCACAAACGTGACCCGGTCCCCGGCCAGCTCGGCCCGCAGCTCATCGGCGGCGCTCCGCATCTCCTCGACGACCTCGGGCCGCGTCTCGGCAAACAAAGCGGTCAACTCATCCTCCGTCAGCTCAACGCCATCGCGGCCTTTCTCAATCGCGCTCTCGGCAAGCCCAGGATCAATCTGCTCCTCTTGCCTCCGGCCGGACCCCCTACGAGGAATGAAGCTCCAGTACTTGAGCTTGATGACGTCAAGGACCCCCTGCTCCATCCACTCGGAGTCCATGTATTGCGGATAGACGCAAAGCCTCTCGGTCAGCGCGTAGCCCTTGGGGCTCAAGCTCTTCCGCACCTCATGCGGACTGGGAAATGCATGCTCAGGAGAAATGTGGTCGCCATTAGCCGACAGCCCCCCCAGATCCGTGGCTCCCGCCTCAACCAGCTCAGCCCATTCATCCGAGAGATTCGGCGGCACCTGGATCCCCACATCCGGCATCAACCGCCTGCACTCGCGGATCAGCCGCTTGATGTCCTCGACCGACACCGGACTCGCCCAGCTTGGAAAGGCCCGCTCGTCAGGCGGCGCGTCCCGCGAAGGGGAGGACGGGGGCGTCCCTTCACCCCCGTCCTCCCCCCACCGCTCGCGCGAAGCCGCATCAGCAATCTCAGCCACCTCGCGCCCGTAGTACCGCGGATGCGGGACGAAGTTCTGCAGGATCACCTCCTGCAGATGGCCGTATTCCGTGTGAAGCTCAGCCAGAGCTTCAAGCGAAGCGACCTGCTCTTCATCGGTCTCGCCGATCCCAACCAGAATCCCGCTGGTGAAGGGGATCTTCAGCGCACCGGCAGCCTCGATCGTCGCCAAGCGCTGGGCCGGGTGCTTGGTGGGGGAACCCGCGTGGACGGTCTCCATCAACCGCTCGGACACGGACTCGAGCATCAGGCCCTGGGAGGCGGTCACCTCGCGGAGGCGGCTCAGGTCCTCTGAGCTGAGCACGCCGATGTTGGTGTGCGGCAGGATGCCGCGCTCCAGCGCCCGCTCGCAGGCCCAGACGACGTAGGAGGTGAAGTCGTCGTGGCCCCACTCGGCAAGCCTGGCGGCCACCTCGGGGTTGACCTCGGGCCGCTCTCCGGTGAGGACCAAGAGCTCCTTCGCATTCCGTTTCTGAGCCTCGTCCAGCCGCTGCTCAACCTCCTCGGGCGCGTAGATATGCGCCCTGCGGGTTGCAAACGCGCAGTACTTGCAGTAGCACTGACAGGTGCGGGAGAGGGAGAGCGTGTAGTTCCGCGAGAAGGTGATCCGGCGCACGACGCCCAAGCTACCGCAGGCATGCCGCCGCCGGGCCTGAGCGGCCCGGCGGCATAGGAGAGCTGGAGGAGAGCGCTAGGCGGTGGTGCCGGTGCCGGACTTGGGCGCAGCGGCCGGCTTGACCCGCTCGGGCGGTTCGGTCGGCGCCGCTTCGCCCCGCTCGATCACGACCTTGAAGACGACGGCGGCCAGCAGGGAACCGACGATCGGGCCGAGCAGGTATGGCCAGACGCCGCCCCAATCGCCGGAGACGAGGGCGGGGCCGAACCAGCGGGCCGGGTTGAAGGAGCCGCCGGTCAGCGGAGCGCCGACCATGACGATGAAACCGAGCGTGGTGCCGATCGCCAGCGGCGCCCAATCCTTGACGCTCTTCTTCGAGTAGACCGCGGCGAGGATGACGAGGACGAGGCAGAAGGTGCCGATCCCCTCGACGATCATGCCCTGGAAGTTGCCGGCGAGGTAGCTGCTGACTTCGGCCGCCCCGTAGTTCGAAGCGCGCCCCTCGTCGAGCAGCAGGCTCTTGGCGAGCAGCGCGCCGAGCACGCCGCCGGAGAGCTGAGCGAGCATGTAGATCACCGCGTCGATCGGAGCGATCCGTTTGATCGCGGCGGCGGCCAGGGTGACGGCGGGGTTGAAGTGACCGCCGCTGGCCACGCCGAACATCACGATCAGCCCAAAAAGCAGGAAGGCGTGCACGAGGCCGACGACCGCGAAGTCCGAGCCGAACTGTGGGTTGTTGCCGGTCGCCACGAAAAGCACGACCACGCTGACGATGAAGAACACCAGCAGGAAAGTGCCGATCAGCTCTGCGAGATATGCCGCGAGTCCTCGTTGCTGCACTGGTTACGCCTCCTCTAGTCCCGTAAATCCCTCGGTTTCGGGGCGGGAGTGTATCCGGAACGAGGATTGAATAGTTTTCCCTGTCGAATGAGACGGGCTGTCGCGCTGCTGGCGGCCGTCCTGCTGCTTGCCGGGATCGCCGGCTGCGGAGGGGACGGCGCGGAACCGGGCGCGCCGAAAGGCGTGACGCTCGTGCTCGATTTCGTGCCCAACGCCGTCCACTCGGGCATCTACGCGGCCCGGCGCGAGGGCCTCTACCGGGACGATGGAATCGACCTGACGATCCGCCAGCCGGGCGAATCGACCGATGCGCCGAAACTGCTCGCCGCGGGACGGGCCGACTTCGCCATCCTCGACATCCACGACCTCGGGATCGCTCGCGAGCGGGGGCTCGACCTGGTCGGGGCGATGCCGATCGTGCAGCGACCGCTGGCCGCGGTCATCGCCCGCGCCAACGGCCCGGCGCGACGGCCTCGCGACCTCGAGGGACACACCGTCGGCGTCACCGGCCTGCCCTCC
>DASSXC010000102.1:0-16605 GCA_035704205.1 Solirubrobacterales bacterium
CCCTCGTCGAGGTCGATCTGCGCCTCGCGGACGGCCTCGGCCGCGTTGGCGGGGTCGAGCTGGTAGCCGCGCCGGTCGCCGAACTCGGGCGTCGACTCGGCGGCGTCGCGGAAGGGGCCGTAGAAGGCGGAGGCGTACTTGGCGCTGTAGGAGAAGATCGGCACGTCCGGGTGTCCCTCCTCGTCGAGCTGATGGCGGATCGTGCCGACCCGGCCGTCCATCATGTCGCTGGGCGCGACCGCGTCGGCGCCGGCCTCGGCGTGGGAGATCGCCGTTTTGGCCAGCAGCTCGATCGTCAGGTCGTTGTCGACCTCGCCGTCGCGGACGAAGCCGCAGTGGCCGTGCGAGGTGTACTCGCAGAGGCAGACGTCGGTGATCACGACCAGCTCCGGGTGCGCCTCCTTCAGTGCCCGCACCGCCATCTGCACGACGCCCTCGTCGTCGTAGGCGCCCGAGCCGGTGTCGTCCTTGGCGGCGGGGATGCCGAAGAGGAGGATCGCGCCGATCCCGGCGGCGGCGATCTCGGTCGCCTCGGCGACCAGCTCGGAGATCGAGAAGCGCTCGATGCCGGGCATCGAGGGGACCTCCTCGCGCACTCCCTCGCCGGCTACCACGAAGGTTGGTTGGATCAGGTGGGCCGGGGAAAGCTCGGTCTCGCGGACCAGGCCGCGCAGGGTCTCGGTGCGGCGCAGGCGGCGCAGGCGCGTGTTGGGGAAAGGCATTGGGGCGATTCTACGGGGGAAGGGGTGGGTGGGCGAGGGGGTCTCCAGGAGGGGGCCTGGGTTCGCTTCGCTGGCGCTTCGCTCACTATGTTGGACCGCTTCGCGGTTCGAATTACTCTGCGGAGCCGCTTTGCGAGGCACCTCCAGGAGACCCCCTCGCCCACCGGGTACCGTTCCCGCCGTGGAGGCACGGGGGCTGGTCAAGCGCTACGGAGATCGCGAGGCGTTGCGGGGAGTCGACTTCTCCGCGAGCCCCGGAGAGCTGGTCGGGATCATTGGGCCCAACGGAGCTGGCAAGACGACTCTTCTCTCAATCCTTGCCGGAATGCTGAAGCCGGATGCCGGCGAGGTGCATTCGGCCAATGGGGACGTCGGCTGGGTGCCGCAGCAGGCGGCGCTCTATCGGCGGCTGACGGTCGAGGAGAACCTGTTGCTGTTTGCTCGGCTCGAGAAGCGCGGGGAGCCGCGGGCGGCTGTGGAGGAGATGCTTGAGCTGACTGGGCTTCGGGAGCGGCGAGGGGAGATCGTTGCCAAGCTTTCCGGGGGAAATCAGCAGCGGATCAATATTGCTATTGGGCTGCTTGCTCGGCCTGTCGTGCTGTTGCTGGACGAGCCGAGCGTGGGGCTTGATCCTCGGCAGCGGGCGCGGCTTTGGGAGTTTGTCTCCGGGCTCGCCCAACGTGGGACGACGGTGATCTTCTCCACCCACGACATCCAGGAGGCGGAGCGGTACGGGCAGCGGTTGCTGGTTCTCGCCGACGGCGAGGGGCTTTTCGACGGTTCGGCGGACGAGCTGCGCGAGGTCGTCCGTGGTGAGGCGCCGGAGGCCGCCGGCAGCGATTTCGAGACCGCCTTCGTCGCCTTCCTCCACCACCGGGGGCACTGATGCGCTGGCTGCTGCTCAAGGATCTGCAGATCCTGCGGCGCTCGCCGCTGCAGATGGTCCTGTTGATCGCCTATCCGGTGCTGCTCGCCCTGCTGATCGGGTTCGCCATCTCGCGCGAACCCGGCAATCCCCGCGTTGCCTTCCTCAACGAAATCCCGCCTGGCGCGCGGGTGGCGGCTGGAAACGGAAGGCTGCCCGCGGTCGGGGTCGACGAGCGAATCTGCAAGCAGGTGGAGTGCGTCGACGTCTCCAACCGGGCCGAAGCCGAAGGAAAGGTCCGCGACGGCGACGTGCTGGCGGCGCTGATCCTGCCCGCCGACCTGATCGACCGGCTCAACTCGCTCTCGACCCTGAATCCGGAAACGCCGGAAGTCGACGTGATCGTCAACGAGGAGGACCCGCTCAAGGCGCGAGTCGTCGACGATCGGGTCACGGCGCTGCTGGCGCGGGCCAACCTCTTCATCGCCCGTCAGATCGCCAAGGAAGGCGGCCGCTACCTGGGCCTGGTCGTCGACGGCGGCGACTTCGACGTGCTCGGCACCAGGGTCGAGATCCTCGGCCTGCGCAACACGGCCTCGATCCTGCGGTCGCTGCGCTCCGCGGTGCCGCCGGCGCGGCGGCCGTCGCTGGATCGGGTGATTCGCTTCGCCACCCTCGCCCGCGACAACCTCGACGTCGCCGCGCCGCTGATCGACCGGCTCGCCCAACCGATCGAGGTCGACAAGCAATCGGTCAGCGCCCCCACCCCACCGTTGGACGTCTTCGCGATCGCCGTCGCGGCGACCCTGACCCTGACCTTCGTCACCCTGCTGCTGGTCGCCGGCTCGCTGGCGCTGGAGCGCGAGGAGAACACCTTCCCCCGCCTTACCGGTGGGCTCGTCTCGCGCTCCGCATTGTTGGCGGAGAAGGTCGGCCTGGGCGTGGTCGTGGGTCTCGTGGTCACCCTGCTGATGCTCGTCGGAGTGCAGATCTTCGTCGAGCTGGAATGGGGCCGCTTCGCCCTCTGGCTGGTCGCGATCCTTGCCGGCGGCGCCGGCCTTGCGGCGGCGGGAGCGGCGCTCGGCGCGGCGGCTCGTGACGTCAGGGCGGTCTCGCTGCTCGCCTTCATGGTCTCGCTGCCGGTGGCGCTGCTCTCCCTCGTCCCGTCCGGCGCCGTTGGCGCAACTCTCTACGACGGCATCCGCGTGGTCACCGCCCTCTTCCCCTTCAAGCCGGCGCTGCAGGCGATGACCGCCGCCCTCGACCCCACCGGCCCCGGCATCGGTGGACCGCTGCTGCATCTGGCGGTCCTCATCGCCGCCTACACCACCATTGCCCGCCTCGCCTTACGGCGCTTCGCCTCGGTCTAGGGGAGTATCGCGTCGCGACCCGCAGATACGATTGCCGGGTGGACCCTAAACCAGACTCGATTGCGCCAACTCCTCCCCATTCTCCATCGCAAACGTTGGATCAATTGTTGGAAGAAGGGGTTACTTGGGGCGATGCCCTCGAATGGCTGCCAGCTCTTCCTCCAAAGAGCGTCGATCTTTTTTTCACGAGCCCACCCTACGCCGATGCGCGTGCGTACTCGCGAATTCACCCGGATCGTTACGTTGAATGGTTTATGGATTTTGCGTCCCCAATGTTGGCGGCAACGAATGATAGTGGTTGGTTTGTATTGAACATCAAGAATCGGGTGGCCAAGAGTGGTTCGCTGAGAGGTCAGCGACATCCTTATGTCTACGAGCTCGTTCTTGCGCTTCAAGAGATGGGGTGGCGCTGGATTGAGACTTACGTCTGGGCAAAGCCGAACTCGATTCCAGGTAGGTTCGGCCCACGTGCGAAGGATGCATTTGAGTACGTGTACGCCTTTGCGGCCGGGCAGAAACCCTACTTTGACCTAGATGCCGTTCGCGTGCCATACAAGACGGCCCCCGAGGAGATCGAGCGGCGACGGGAAGACACCAACGGAAGACGCAATACGAGCGCCGGCTTCGGACGAGACCGGATGAAGACCTATCAAAAGGGCGGAGCCGATCCGGGGAATGTCATTTCGGTTGCTCAGTCATACAACCAGCACTATGGCCCTGCGGGAAACCACACTGCAGTGATGCCAGAGGGGCTAGCAGAGTTTTTTGTAAAGGCCTGCTGCCCGAGTAGAGGGATTGTTATTGATCCGTTCGCTGGAAGCGGAACCACCGCGCTCGTGAGCACCCAACATGATCGTCGAGCTGGTGGGTTGGAGCTTCATGCGAAGCATGTAGAGGTCGCTCAGGGACGCCTTCGGTCAGGACTCCCACAGATTGACCATGGAGTCCTCAGTGTCGCTGTCTGATCAAGAGCGCTCAATTCTTTCTGGGGCGGGAAGCGCCGCCGAACAGAGCGAACGCGGTCAAGCGGTTGCGATCGTGCTGGAAAAGTCTGGCGATGAGCTTGCCGAGGCACGGATGTTGCTGGCCGAGTCGTATGCAAGCACCATCCAGCCCTCTTTCCATCTGATCCCGCGAGGCAATGTCATGGCCAGTGAAGAGGACTTCACCGCGGCGTACGCCACCTTGGCGCAGGCGACTAACGATTTTGCGGCGGTCTCCCCCCAGACGCTCGGGTCGGCGGTAGTGAGCGACGGAACCACGCTGGCACCTCTTCGAATGATCATTGGCTTCACGCACAACGAGCTAGCTGCAGCGATCAGGCTGATCGACCCCGATATTCCGGTCTCGGGCAATGCATTGAAGGTGATCGAGCGGCGCGAGCCACCCACGACGACGACGGCCATCGAGCGGCGAGAAAAGCTCGTTGGTGTCGCGTGCGCCGCCATCTTGGCTGTGATGGACGGGACTATTCTCACTGTACCCGAGGCATCCGAGCCAGCCTTCCATTCAAAGCTGGACAAGCGAGACACCCGGGAGCAGTGGACGAGTGTGGCGCATAACGCGAAGGGAGTGCCGTACTCTGCTCTTCTGTATCAAAGATATGTCGGAGGTGTCTGGCGGCAAGTACAGGATGCGTATTCAGAGATAAAGGGGGATGCGCTACTTGAGGTGCCGTTGGCGCTCCTCCTTGAGCGCGAAGAAATCTCGCACTACAGAGCACCACGCGGCGCGGCGGGAGCAGCTCAAACCGCCCAACGATTTGGTATCAGTCCGGGACCCGATTTTCTCCTGCCCGAAGCAAACCCGACCGTTGTCGTTGAGTCGAAGATTGGTGAGGATGGCGGCACGGTTCGGGACAAGGCGGCACGGCTCAAAGACCTCGCGGTCGCAGGCAGCCGAAGAGGTCTTGTCGTTTGCGCGGTTGTGGACGGTAAGGGCTGGACTGAAAGGCTGAACTCGCTAGCGGATGTCATCATCGCTACCGGCGGTCGGACCTTCACCCTTGAGACCCTAGAAAGCCTCATCAGTGTGCCTGAGGTCGACGCGTTGCGCGGTATAGCCACCTAACCCGAGAGGCAAATCACCCAACAGGTAGACACTAGAGAGTAGGGTCCTCTTATGCGGGTGCTCTTCATCGGCGACGTGGTCGGCGGGCCGGGTAGGCGTGGGCTCAAGGCGGCCATGCCGGAGCTGCGTGAGCGGTACCGGCCCGACCTCGTGATCGTCAACGGCGAGAACTCCGCCGGGGGAATGGGGATCACCGAGAAGACCGCCAAGGCCCTCTTCGATACCGGTTGCGACGTGATCACCACCGGCAACCACGTCTACCGCCATCGTGAGGCCTACGACTTCCTCGACCACGCCGAGCGGGTGATCCGTCCCGCCAACTACCCCCACGCCAACCCGGGCAAGGGCCATGTCGTGGTCGAGGTGGGCGGGACGCGCGTCGGCGTGATCAACCTCAGCGGCGCGGTCGGCCTGCAGGTCGCGCGGCTGCCGTTCCACGAGGTGGACAGCATCCTCGAGCGGATCGAGGCGGATTGCGTGATCGTCGACTTCCACGCCGAAGTGAGCAGCGAGAAGGTCGCGATCGGATGGCACCTGGACGGCCGGGTCGCGGCGGTGTTTGGCACCCACACCCACGTCCCCACCGCCGACGCCCGGGTATTGCCGGGCGGAACGGCGTTCATCTCCGACGTAGGCATGACCGGCTCGCGGACCAGCGTCCTCGGGGTCAAGCCGGCCCAAGTGCTGGAGGCGATGACGACTCAGATGCCGGTGCGGTTCGAGACGGCCGAGGATGATGTTTGGGTGATGGGGGCGGTTGTGGAGATCAACGATCGGGGGTTGGCTGACTCGATCGAGCAGGTGATGGTGCCCGCTCCTACCGACTCGTAATCGGGTAGGCGCGGGGAGGCACCTCTGGAGGCGACTCCCCGCGCCTTTCCAGGGACGACATGGCGACGAGTAGGAGGGGGTAGAACCAGACTATGTAGAGGTAGAACCAATGCTCGGCGGTCAGCTGCAGGGAGATCAGGAGGGCTGCTGAGAGGGCTGCTATCTGGGTGAGGGTCTTCCGCTTTGGGACGAAAGCGAATGCGAGGCTCGTCAGGCCGGTGGCGATCAGAATCGCCGTTCGCAGCGGCTCCAGGCTTGGGGCCTGGCCCCAGATGCTGAAGGGGGAGTCGCGGTCGGCTTGATAGGCGATGGTGCGGTCGTAGACGGCGTGGAGGCCTGGATCGATGGCCGGCCAGGCCAGTAACACGGCGACCGTCAGGACGAACGAGGCACCGAACGCCCAGGCCGCGGGTCCTGTCACGGCGGCCCTCCCCGCCGCCGTGCCACCCGCGGCACGGTAGGTGGCGAGCATCGGGGCCAAGACGAGCGGGGCGAACTTCGTCAGGGTCGCCAGTGCCGCGATAACGCCTCGTGCGATCGGACGGGACAGGACGAGGAGAACGGCGACGAGCAGGGCGCCAACCAGAGTGTCATTCGAGTTCGACTCCAGCGCGTAGGCGGTGTAGGGGTAAGCCGCCCAGCCGAAGGCCAGGGTCGCGGCCAGCTTGCGGCCAGCTGGTCCGGGGCGGATGCGGATGCCGAGCCAGATCAGCAGGACGAAGGTGAGGAGGTCGAAGCCGACCGCGGCACCATGTGCCGCCGGTAAGTCGTCCCACGTCCCCTGCCACGGCCAGATCCACTCGAAGGGGACGTAGGCGAGGTAGCTGGCCGGGCCGTAGGTGTCGCCCTGGGAGACGTCAGGAGGGAAGTTGTCGTAGATCGGTTCGCCGTGGCTGATCCGATCGGCACCCACCACTCCCGCATAGCCGACGTCGATCGCGCCCGAGTCGGCCATGTTGAGGCCGATGCGGAAACCCATCAGGAAGAGCGCCGCGACGAGGAGCCAGCTGGCCCGCCAAACCGGCCGGATCCCCTCCCCCCGACCCCGTAGCCCAATCCACAGCGCGCGACCCAGGAGATAGAGCAGCACCGGGTACTGCAGCGGAACCGAGACACCTATTTCAGCCCGATTGAAGAAGTAGTTGGACACACCAAAGCCGAGCAACACCAACAGGTCCAGAGTCGCCACGCGCCAGGGTCTTCGCCAATCGATCAACCCGAGCAGGAACAGTGCGCACAGAGGCAGGAACACATACGGCGCGTTCAGCTTGTGACCGAACGCGCCCTCGTATCCACGCGCCATCTTCCACAACACCTGGTGGCCCGTCCACGACTCCCGCACCTCCCCACTTCGCGGATCGACCAGGACCAGCGCCACCTCCTCCACGCCGGCGAAATACGCCACCTCCCAGTGCCCGTCGACCATCGAGGCGCTGTGGGTAAGCGCGCCGTTCTTCTCCCGCTCTTCGATGACCTTGGCATCGCGGCCTGCCTCTCGTATCGCCTCGCTCGCGTTCACCTCCGCGGCGCTCGCCGTCACAGGAGCCCACAGGAATACGACCAGTAGTGCAATCGAGCTGACGAGGGTCGGGCGCCGGGGGCGCCCGGCGTTCTCCAACATCACACCAGTCCGAAGTGCTCGAGGACGACTGGCGCCACATCCTGGAGCGTCCACTGCTGGCGCTCACTGGAATCGGCGGGGCCACAGCCGACGAACAGCAAGGGACCGAGCGAGTCACCGGCGAGCAGAGAGCCGTGGCTGCCGCCGCCAGCGTGGCTGACACCGCCCCAGTCGACCGCCTCATAGCCATCGGTTAGAGAGAGGATGAAGTCGCCGGCCTGGGGCGCGTTAACTGCCGCGAAGACCCGCGCGAGAGCGTCCGGGTATTCGTCGCTGAGAAATGTTCTGTCTTCGATCGTTCCGTCCAGGACGCTCTGATCGCCGACGACGTTCCAGCGGCGCCTGCGGAGGTCGGCCACCTGATCCCCGCGCTCAAATCTCAGCTGTTCTCCTCGCCTCTGAACCACGGCGGTCTCCCCCTCGCGCCAGCAGATGAGGTCAACCCCTTCGGTCTCTCCCAGCCGCTGCCGAACATCATCGGGGTCGGCACGCTCACCCTCACCTGGTAGGAGGTAAATGTGAGCAGCGCGGCCAGTGGGGCTAACCGCAAGCTGGGCCAACTCGGGTTTGTCGTCGGAGGGAGCCAGCACGGTCCACTCGCGGGCGAGGAGCTCGGCCAGTGGCAGGCCGCGGCTGACCGGGGTCTGGGCGTGGTCTGCGACCAGGATCAGGGCGTGCTCGTCGAGGAACCTGTCCAGCCCGCCGCCCGCCTCGACCAGTTTGGCGAAGCAGTGGTCGGCCTTGGCGATCGACTCGACGCTCGCCTCCGGGCCGAAGCGGTGCGAGTAGTTGTCGTTGTCCGGCAGGGAGAAGAGCAGGAAGTCGTAGTTCCCGCCGCGCTCGAGCTCCGCCGCGCAGCAGGCCGAGTAGCCGTCGCGGCTGCCGGGGATCGAGCTCGGTTTGCAGGGCACCTCGCGGCTGGCGTAGAGCTCTCCGTAGAAGAGCTCGGCCGGTCCCCAGGTGTGGTGGCGGAACTTCAGCCTGGTGGTGTCGACCGCCCGCCGCAACAGCCCGTCGAGCGAGACCTGGTGGCGATGCCGTCCCCGGTAGATCAGGAACGGGGTGCAGGCGGTCCGCAGGCCGGCGTCGTCGAGGCGCTCGAAGAGGGTCTCGACTTGGGGGTTCAGGTGGGCCAGGTTCATGTTGTAGACGAGGTCGTAGAGGGCGCGAAAGACGCCGACGGTCCGGGTCGCATCGAGCGAGGAGCCGTACTCGACGTAGCGCTGCTCGAGCCGGTGGAACCAGTTCATGCCGCTGATCCAGTGCTGGTCGGCGCCCGCCCCGGTGACCAGCTCGGCACAGGCGACGGGGGTCACCGAGGGAAAGCTGGACACGCAGTCGGGAATCAGCACCCCCCGCTCGAGCAGCGCCCCGAAGGTCGGCGCCCGTCCCTCCCCCACAGCCCGTTCGAGCATGTCGGTGCGCAGCGAGTCGACGTAGGTGAGGACCAGCTTCCGTGCAGCCATTCCGCCGCGAATGATGAAGGCCGCCGAGGCTGGGCTCTAGCGGAGGACCCGCAGGCCGGCGTGCTTGCGCTGCGCGCGACGGTGGCGGGAGGCGCCGAGCCAGATCAAGGCGAGGATGACGAGCAGGGTCAAGACCGGCAGCAGCCAGGCCAGGGCCGCGACGACCAGTGCCGCGAGTGAGACGAGGAAGGCCAGCCCGCCGCCGCCGCCTTCGCGCCGGCTGGCGCCGCCGACGACGTCGCTGATTACGACGCAGCCCACCGCTGCCCCGATCAGGCAGAAGAGGGCGCCGAGCGGGCCGCTCAGATCCGCCTTGCCGGAGAGCAGGAAGCCGACGATCAGCCCGATCACGGCCGACAGCAGGGTCATCCGGCCGCGCGCCGAGCCGCGCGTGCCGGTCGTTCCGGCGAGCATGCCGATCGCGATGCCGATGCCGAGCTCGAGCCCGGTGCCCTCGAGGAAGCTCACGTCGAAAACCTACACTCCAGGGATGGAAGAGACGCCCCACCGGCGCCGCGCCCACACCCGAACCCGCGATCTGGAGCGTTACGCCGGCCTTTTCGCCGCGCGGACGGGAGTGATGCGCTCCTCCGCGATGCGCGACCTGATGGCGATCACCGCCCGGCCCGAGGTGATCTCCCTGGCCGGCGGCCTGCCCGATACCTCCACCTTCCCCGCCAGCACCTTCGCCGCGCAGATGACCAGGATCGCCCAGGAGTCCACCGCGGAGGCGCTCCAGTACGGACCGACCGAGGGCTTCGCCGAGACCGTCGACTGCATCGTCGAGGTGATGGGGGCCGAGGGAATGCTGCCCGACCCCGACGACGTGATCGTCACCACGGGCGGCCAGCAGGCGATCGACCTCGTCTGCAAGACCCTCGTCGACCCCGGCGACGTCGTCGTCTGCGAGGCGCCGACCTACCCGGGCGCGGTGCCGGTCTTCTGCAGCTACCAGGCCGAGACGATCCAGATCGACTGCGACGAGGACGGCATGCGGGTCGAGGAGCTGGAAGAGGTGCTGGAGCGGCTGGACGGCGAAGGGCGGCGGCCCAAATTCGTCTACTCGGTGCCCAGCTTCCAGAACCCCGCCGGGGTGACGATGGCGCTCGAGCGGCGGCGGCGGCTGGTCGAGCTGGCGCGGCAGCGGGAGCTGCTGGTCGTCGAGGACAACCCCTACGGCCTGTTGCGCTTCGGCGGCGAGCCGCTGCCGCCGCTCTACCAGCTCGACGGCGGCGATTTCGTCATCTACATCGGCACCTTCTCCAAGATCCTCTCCCCCGGAATCCGCCTCGGCTGGGCGGTCGCGCCGCCGCCGGTGATGGAGAAGATCGTCCTCGGCAAGCAGGCGTCGGACCTCTGCAGCTCGACCCTGACCCAGCACTTCGTCCGCGAGTACTTCGCCGAAGGTCGCTGGCGCGAGTACATCGCCAGCCTGGTCGACATCTACCGCGACCGGCGCGACGCGATGGTCGGCGCGCTGCGCGACTGCTTTCCGGCGCAGGCGACCTGGACCGAGCCCGAAGGCGGGCTCTTCATCTGGGCGACGCTGCCCGACTACATCGACACGAGCGACCTGCTCGCCAAGGCGCTGCGAGAAGACGTGGCCTTCGTCCCCGGCCAGGCCGCGTACGTCGACGAGAACCGTGGCCGCAACTCGATGCGGCTCAACTTCTCCGGCGTCGGCGAGGAGGAGATTCGCGAGGGCGTGCGGCGAATCGGCAAAGCGATCGGCGAGCAGGTCGAGCTCTACGGAGCTTTGACAGGAGAGCAGGATGCCCGGGCGCCCGAGGCGCAAAGCCCCCCAGCGGAGGCCAGCGGAGACGTGCTCCCCTTCCGCAAGGCCAGCGGGGGCTCGGCTTGAGGGTCGCGGTGCTGAAGGGCGGCCGCTCGCTCGAGCGTGGGGTCTCACTCCGCTCCGGGGCTCGGGTGGAGGATGCGCTGGAGCGGCTCGGGCACGAGGTGACCTCGATCGACGCCGGCGGTGACCTGGTCAAGCGGCTGACCGCTGCCAAACCGGATGTGGCCTTCGTCGCGATGCACGGCCTGGGCGGCGAGGACGGGACCGTCCAGGAGCTGCTGGAGATCCTCGGCGTCCCCTTCACCGGGCCGGGGGCCGCCGCCTGCGCGCGTTGCATGGACAAGGTCCTCGCCAAGGCGGAGCTGCGCGACGCCGGCGTGCCGACGCCGGACTGGTTTGCCTTCAACGAGACCGCCTTCCGCGAGCTCGGCGCGGCGGACGCGTTGACCGACCTCGAGGAGCGCCTGGGTTTCCCTCTTGTCATCAAGCCTAGCCGGGGCGGCTCCGCCCTCGGCGTGAAGTTCGCGGCGAGCTGGTTCGAGGTTCCCGAGGCCCTGGTTTCGGCGTTCAGCTACGACAACCGGGTGCTGCTGGAGCGGTTCGTGGAGGGGCGCGAGCTGGCGGTCAGCGTCCTGGGCGCGGAACCGCTGCCGGTGGTGGAAGCGATTCCGAGCGGCGGAGACCGCTACGACTTCGAGGCGCGTTACGAGATCGGCCGCACCGAGTTCATCTGCCCGGCAGAGCTCGGCGAGGACGACGCGACGGCGGTGACCGGCGCGGCGTTGGGCGCCTACCGGGCATTGGGTTGCTCGGGCTTCTCCCGCGTCGATCTGATCCTGGCCGAGGGCGGTCCGCAGGTGCTCGAGGTGAACGCGATTCCCGGCCTGACCGACACCAGCCTCCTCCCCCAGGCGGCAGAGGCCGCGGGGATGTCCTTCGAGGAATTGGTGGAACGGATCCTCGAGCTCGCGCTGAAGCCAGCCGCCGCTTAGGAGTCCCCCTGGGCGAAGTCCTCGGGGGAGACCTCGTCGAGGAACTCTTTGAATTTGTCGACGACCTCCTCGGTGTCCTCGACCTCGTGCTCGAACTCGATCGCCGACTCCTCGATTACCTCCTCGGCGGCGAAGATCGGTGCCGAGACGCGCACGGCCAGCGCGAGCGCATCGGAGGGACGCGAGTCGATCTCGAGCTCGGAGCCGTCGATCGAGACGGTGATCGAGGCGTAGAAGGTGTTGTCGCGCAGCTCGGTGACCGAGACGCGCTCGCATTTCGCGTCGAGCTGCTCGAGCAGGTCGGAGAGCAGGTCGTGGGTCATCGGCCGCGGCGTCGATGCGCCCTGGAGCTTCATCAGGATCGCGGCGGCCTCGGGGTGGCCGATCCAGATCGGCAGGAAGCGGTTGCCGTCAACCGTCTTCAACAAGACGATCGGCTGCTTGCCGACCATGTCGAAGCTGACCCCGTAGATCTGCATCTGCTGCAAAATTTCTCCGAGCCGAGGTGGACCGCTCATTATAGGTACGGCCCTGGGCCGCTACCGCGAGCGTGTGGTCGATCAGGAACCCAATGTGGCCGGGAAGCCGCGGGGGCCTCTCGGGCCGCGTTCCCCCCGCGGGCCTCGCCTTCCCTCCGAACCGGGGTTCCCCTTCAAGCCCGACTCCCCGACTGGGCCCTGCATTCCCCGCTCGCCCTTGGGCCCGGGTGGGCCCTCCGCGGTCAGGGCGAACCTGGCCGTGAGGCTGAGGCTCAGCAGGGCGGTGACCGCGGCGGATGCGAGCAGGACGTTGCGAGATCGCAAGGACGCCAGGGAAAGGGCGACCAGGACGAGGCACGCGGTCGCGGTCGCGAACAGCGCGGCCGCGGCGAGATCTCGCAAGCCGTCGCCGCTCAGCGCAACGACGATCAGGCCTGCCACCGCGAGGGCTCCGGCCGCGAAAAGGAGGAGGGTGAGCCAGGGGAGACGGATGCGGCGCCACCACGGTCGGGCCGGGGGATCTTCGCCAGACCCGGGCTTGTCTCCGGCCTCGAGCTCCCTGACGAGCTTCTCCCACTCCCCCGCGGTTTCCCCGGCGAGCTCACTGCCGTGTTCCAGCTCGATCTGCTCCCTCGCCGAGCCGACGAACCAGGTAGCCGCCATCCACCCGTGCTGGAGAACCGGCGCGAGCATGTTCTCGGCGATCTCGTCGTCGAGGAGCCCCGCCCTGTAGGACCCGCTCAGCTCCTCGTAGAAGTTGAGCACGAGGACGATCCGGGCCTGCGACTCGAGGTCGAGCTCTTCGTAGGCTTTCCAGGCGGCCTCGAGCGAAGCCGGCTGATCTGGAAGCGACTGAGTGACCCTGGCTCCCGGCGAAAAAGCGTTTCGATCGCCGGTCCTCAGAAAGGTGAGCACCCGCGTGTTCAGGGGGGCGAACTCGAGGTCGAAGAGGCGGTTCAGGTAGTCGAGGGTGCGAGCTCTCCTGGCGTCACGCCGGGAGTGGGAGACGGTCAGAAGCGTCCCGGCGAGCGCCGGCAGGCCCAGCAGCGCCACGGCAAAGGTCGACCAGGCCTCGACGTTTTCCGCGAGGGTGGCGGAAACCACGTTCATTCCCAGCGGCACGACGTCCTCAGTTCATCCAGGGGCAAAAGGCCGGTTGGTACGATTGGATCATGGTCGCTGGACCCCTTCTTCCTCCCGGTCTCTAGGCAAGGCTTCCCTCGTCGAGTGGGCGATGGTGGATTCGAACCACCGACCTCGTCCTTATCAGAGACGCGCTCTAACCAACTGAGCTAATCGCCCGAGCTCGGCGATGATAGCGGCATGGCGGCTCGCTTCGCGCGGTGTCGCTACGACCGCTTGCGGGTCAGTTTGCGAGCGAGGGCGACGGCCTCGTCGAGGTCGGCGAGGCGGATCTCGACCGCCACTTCTCCCCCGCGCGGGCGCACCTTCACCTCATGGCCCAGCGCGGCCTCCAAGCGATCCGCTGCGTCGCGCATCGCCGCTTCCTCCTCGCTGCCGATGCTCGAGCGAGTGGCCCTCCTGGGTTTTGGCTGGCTGGCCAGCTTAACCCTGTTCTCGGTCTCGCGGACAGACCACCCCCCGTCTACCGCGTCACGCGCGAGGCGGCGGCGCACGTCGTTGCCGGAAAGGCCGAGCAAAGCGCGGCCGTGCCCTTCGCTGAGCTCGCCCGATTCGAGCAGCTCGAGTGCCTCGTCGGGAAGGTCGAGCAAGCGGATCAGGTTGGAGACCGCGGGCCGGCTGCGGCCGACCCGGCGGGCGAGCTCCTCTTTCGAGAGGCCGAGGTCCTCGACCAGGGCGGCGCAAGCGCGTGCCTCCTCGACCGGATTGAGGTCCTCACGGACCATGTTCTCGATCAACGCCACCTGCAGGCGCTCGGCGTGCTCCGGGTCGCGCACCACCGCCGGGACCTTCTCCAAGCCCGCCTGCCGAGCGGCGCGCCAGCGGCGCTCACCGGCGATCAGCTCGTAGCTGCCGTCATGGAGAGGCCGGACCAGCAGCGGCTGGACGACGCCGCTGCTCTCGATCGACGAAGCGAGACCGGCCAGGGCGTCGGCGTCGAAGTTCGTGCGCGGCTGCTTCGGGTTTGGCTTGATCAGCTCGACGGGCAGCTCGCGCAGGTCGCCCACGTCCTCGCCCGCCGCGCTCTCGGGCAGGATGGCGGAAAGGCCGCGACCCATTCCCCGCTTGGCCGCCTTGCCGCTAGCCACGACCGACCAGCTCCTCGGCCAGCGCTTGATAGGCATCGGCGCCGCGCGAAGCCGGAGCGTGCTCGGTCACCGGCAGGCCGTAGCTCGGCGCCTCGGCGACCCTGACGCTGCGCGGTATGACCGTCTCGAAGACCATTTCGGGGAAATGCTCGCGCAACTCTCGCTCGACGTCCTGGGCGAGGCGGGTGCGCTCGTCGTGCATGGTGATCAACAGCCCCGACACGTTCAGCGCGGGGTTGAGCTCGCGGCGAATCATCCCCAGGGTGTCGAGGAACTGAACAAGGCCCTCCAGAGCCAAATACTCCGCCTGCACGGGCACGATCACGCGGTCTGCGGCGACCAGCGCATTGACGCTGACGGGCCCGAGGGAGGGTGGGCAGTCGAGCACCGTGAAGGCAAAACGCTCACGCACCGGACCGAGCCGTTCGCGCAGCCGCGTCTCGGATCCCTCCAGACGCGGCAACTCGACGGCAGCTCCGGCGAGGTCGCGATTGGCGGCGACGAGCCAAAGGTTGTCCGGACCGGCTGGCCGAGCTGCCTCGGCCACCGAGACGTCGCCGATCAAGCAGTCGTAAGAGGAGGGATGGGCGTCACGGTCTCCGCCCAAGGCGACGGTGGCGTTGCACTGGGGGTCGAGGTCGACCAGCAGGGTCTGAGAGCCGGCGGCGGCGACGCAGGCGGTCACGTTCACCGCGGTGGTCGTCTTGCCGACGCCGCCCTTTTGGTTCGCCACTGCGTAGACGAGGCCCATGTGGTGCGCAGCCTAGTTGGGGGGTGGGATCGGGTGTCCCTCGCCCCGACAAACCGCGCTAATTAGCGCGGTTTTGAGTATCCGCCGGTTCGAGGGACACCCGATCCCACCCTTCAGCCGAGGGGGCGCTTCTTGGCCATGCCCGGGCGTCTGGGAAGGTCTGCTGGGGTGGTGCCAAGCTTGCGGAGGATGTGGAGGTGGCGGTGCTTGCTGCCGGCTCGGTCGCCCACGTCGAGGATCTGCTCGGGGCGCATGGCGAGCTGCTCGGCGGCTCGTTCCAGCTGCTGCTCCTCGTCGGGGTCTCGTTTGCCCTTCCAGGCGACCAGGATTCCGTCCTCTCGGAGGAGGGGGGATGCGAGCTCGGCCAGGGTCGAGAGGCGGCCCACGGCGCGAGCGGTCACAGCGTCATAGGACTCGCGCCGGGCGTCCGCCGCGACCTCCTCCGAGCGAGCGTTGACGACGTTCGCATTCGAGATCCCGGCAGCATCGATGGCCCGCTCGACGAACTCGCACTTGCGGCCGACCGACTCGATCAGATCGACCCGCGAACTAGGCAGCGCCACCGCCAGCACCAGCCCCGGAAACCCAGCTCCAGAGCCAATATCTGCGATCCGCTGGGCTTTGGTCAGCTCCTCTACGTCGAGTCCGGTGAGGCTGTCTTCGACGTGCACTCGCCAAGCACGCTGTGGATCGGTCACCGAGCTGACCGAAGCTCGCTCCTGTGCCAGCAGCTCGAGCACGGTCGTCAGCGCCTCCCGCTGCGCAGAGAGGATCCCGGTAGGGGTGGAACGTCTTGCACTTTTTCGTCGTGACCCCACGGGCGTCAGCCTCAGGAGGCTCCACCGAAAAAGTTAAGTGGAACCCCTACCGGGATCCTCCCTCACTCCGACACGAGCGGGGCGACGACCACGCACCTCCGCGGCTCGTCGCCTTCGCTGTAGGTCTCGACGCCGGAGCGGTCTTTGAGGTGTTCGTGCACGACCCGCCGTTCCTGGGCGCTCATCGGGTCCATCTCGACGGTGACGTTCCCGTCCAGGGCCTGCTCCGCAGCCCGATCGGCTCGCGCGGTGAGCACCTCCCGGCGTCGCTCCCGGTAGCCCGAGGCATCGAGCACGACCCGCTTGCGATCCCTCACGCCCCGAAACGCCGCCTGGAAGCAGAGGAGCTGCAGGGCGTCGATCGTCTGGCCCCGTTTGCCGATCAGCAAGCCATAGTCGTCCTCGCCGGAGACAACCGCCTCGATCCGCTCGTCGTCCTCGCGAACCTCAACCTCCCCTTCAAGGTCAAGCTCGTCCAGAACGCCCTCCACAAGCTCCCGAACCCGCTCAGCAGGCTCCTCAGGCCATTTCGTCTCACCGCTCATATCCCGCACCCTATTCCAGCTCAGGTAAGGCGTGGAGGTCGGGTGG
>DASSXC010000103.1:0-4047 GCA_035704205.1 Solirubrobacterales bacterium
CGACGAGCGCTGGCACGCCTACTCCCGCCGCACGGTCTACGGCTTCTGCGGTCTGCTCACCGCCTGCGTGGTGATCATCGAGACCGCCTTCGCCCGCAACGACTTCTCCTTCAACATCGTCCAGCAGCACTCCTCGATAGAGACGCCGAACTTCTACAAGCTGGCGGCGATGTGGTCGAGCCAGGAGGGCTCGCTGCTGCTCTGGGCCTGGGTGCTCTCGATCGCCTCCTCGCTGGCGCTCTACGCGACCCGGAACCGGCTGCGCGAGATCGTCCCCTACGCGACCGCGGTGATGGCCGGCATCGCCGCGTTCTTCACCGGCCTGATGCTCTTCGCCGGCGGCGTCAATCCCTTTGCGGAGCTGAGCCCGGCGCCGGCTGACGGGATCGGGCTCAACCCGCTTCTCCAGCACCCGAGCATGATGATCCACCCGCCGATGCTCTACTCGGGCTACGTCGCCTTCACGGTGCCGTTCGCCTTTGCTGTCGGCGCCCTGATCACCCGGCGCCTCGACGCCGCCTGGATCCGCTCCACCCGCCGCTTCGCCCTGATCGCCTGGGCCTTCCTCGGCCTCGGCCTGCTGCTCGGCGCCCGCTGGTCCTACACCGAGCTCGGCTGGGGCGGCTACTGGGCCTGGGACCCGGTCGAGAACGCCGCCCTGATGCCCTGGCTGATGGGGACCGCGTTCCTGCACTCGATCATGGTCCAGGAGAAGCGCGGCATGCTGAAGGTCTGGAACGCCTGCCTGATCGTCGCCACCTTCTCGCTGGCGCTGCTCGGCACCTTCCTGGTCCGCTCCGGCGTCCTGCAGTCGATCCACGCCTTCGGCGACAGCACCGTCGGCCCCTACATCCTCGGCCTGATCGCCGTCGTCCTGCTCGGCTCGACCGCGCTGATCGTCTCGCGCCTCGACGACCTGCGCTCGGAGAAGCGGATCGACTCGCTCGCCTCCCGCGAGGCGGTCTTCCTGGTCAACAACCTGCTCCTGGTGGCATTGACCGTGACGATCTTCTGGGGGACCTTCTTCCCGCTGATCTCCGAACTGTTCACCGGCGAGAAGGCCTCGCTGGCGGCGCCCTGGTTCGACCGCTACACGACGCCGCTGGCGATCGTGCTCGTGCTCTTCACCGGGATCGGGCCGTTGCTGGCCTGGCGGCGGATCAGCTGGGACTCGGCGAAGCGGGTCTTCCTCGTGCCGACGATCGTCGCGGCGCTCACCGGCGTCGCGCTGCTGCTCTTCAGCGACGCCGGCGAACAGCTCTGGGCGCTCGCCCTCTTCGTCTTCGCCGCCTTCGCCCTGACCGGCCTGACCCAGGAGTTCTGGCGCGGCGCCGCGGCGCGGCGTTCGCTCAGCGGCGGCTCGATGCCGGCGGCGCTGGGCGCGGTCGTCTCGCGCAATCGGCGCCGCTACGGCGGCTACATCGTCCACGCCGGCATCGCCGTGCTGCTGGTCGGGATCGCCGCCTCGTCCAGCTTCCAGACCAACCGCGACGTGCGCCTGCGGCCGGGGGAGAGCGCCGTCGTCGACGGTCGCACCGTCACCTACGAGCGGCCCACGGTCAGCGTCGATCGCAACGCGATCACGGTCGGCGCGGTGCTCGCGGTCGAGCGGGACGGCAAGCGCTCGGTGCTGTTTCCCAGCCGCCGCTTCTTCCGCCCCACGGGCGTGGAGACCGGCACGATCGGCAGCTTCTTCGACGGCGAGGCGACCAGCGAGGTCGGCCTGGAGGCGGGCTTCTGGAACGACTTCTGGACCGCCGTGCAGCCCGACATCTCGGCGATGCGGCGACGCATCCGAGCCGCGGACGCGCGCTTCCGCGCCTGTGTCTCGGGCGCGCCCGGTACCCCGCCGCAGTGCCGCGCGGTCTCCCGCCTGATGCGCGCCGCCGCAGCCAACCCGAGCCTGCGCCCGGTCGCCCTCGCCCAGATCGACAGCCTCCAGGCGGCGACCGCCGATCGCCTGGCGAAGAGCTACCTGAGCGATAACGCTCCCGCTACCTTCCGGGTGATCGTCGATCCGCTCGTCACCTGGATCTGGATCGGCGGGCTGATCGCCCTTGCCGGCGCCCTGATCGCGATCTGGCCGGCGCGCAGGGCGCGCCGCCAGCCCACCGCGGACACCGAGCTGGAGGCGTTGAAGGAAGCGAAGTACCGCGAGATTCGCGACGCCGAGCTCGACCACGCCGCCGGCAAGCTCTCCGACGAGGACTTCGCCCTGCTCGATGCCGAGCTGCGCAAGGAGGCGGTTGGAATCCTCAACCGGAACGGCGCGAACGGCGCTGGCAACGATGCCGAGTTGGAGAAGCCGACTGAACCCGTTTAGTCTGCAGGCCGCGTGAATACTCAACGGCGCCTATGCGGGTCTCTCCTTGCCTCCCTCCTGGTGGGCCTCGCCGTGCTCGCGATGACGCCGGTCGCCGCGGCGACGACGGCTTGGAGCAGGTCCCCGGCCGCATCGGCGCGGCACGCCCTGGATTTCTGGACCCCCGCTCGGATGCGCCATGCACGACCGCTGGAAGCCCCGGCCCCGGAAGGAGGCGGCCTGGCGAGGTCCTCCGGCGTTCCGACCGCCGGGCAGGGGCTGGAAGCCGCCGCCTCGGACTTCAAGGAGGTGGCCGACCCGACCGCACCCGGCTTTCGCCAGAACGGCGCCATCTTCTTCGTCGTGCCGGGCGGCTTCGGCCTCGGCCGCTGCTCGGGGACTTCGGTCAACGCGCCCAACCGCAGTGTCGTCTTCACCGCTGGCCACTGCGTCAACGCGGGTGGGCGGCTCTGGTTCAACCGCGAGTGGGTCTTCGTCCCCGGCTATCACGACGGTGTCCGCCCCTTCGGCGTCTTCGTCGCCAAGTGGCTCGGTGCGACCGAGAATTGGGTCTCGGACGGCAGCGAGAACGGCGACGTCGGCGCCGCGGTCGTCGCGCGCAACGAACATGGGCAGCGGCTGGGGGCGGCCGTGGGTGGCTACGGCATCGCCTGGAACCGCTCGCCCAGGCAGGTCTTCGACGTCCACGGCTACCCCGCGGCGCCGCCCTTCGACGGCGCCGGCCAGAGGCTCTGCGCCGAAACCCCCTACCTCGGCCACGACGTGGCGTCGTTCCTGGAACCGGGGCCGCTCAACCTGGCGGTGAGCTGCGAGGTGACCGGGGGTGCTTCGGGCGGAGGCTGGACGATCCACGGCAACGTGTTGAACAGCGTCACCAACTACGGCTACTTCGACGATCCGACGACCGACTTCGGCGCCTACTTCGGCGATGCGGTCCGCGTCCTCTACGGGCAGGCGGCGAGGCTGAAGTGAGGCGCGTCCTCGCAATAGCCGCCGTCGCCGCCACGGCGCTCCTCTGCGCTTCGCCGGCCGCCGCGGCGAGCATCGCCGCCGCGCCGGCGCTGTATTCGCACGTGGCGGAGCTCGATCAGGTGGCGGAACTGCTGGGCAGGGGTGCGAGCCCGCTCGATCGGCGTCGCGGTCCCTCCTTCTCCGTGCTCAGGTTCAAGAATCATGAGGGCTACGTGATCTCGGTCGTCGGGTCTCGCCAGACGGTTGCGCTGCGCGTCGCCCGCGACTACAGCCGCGACCATCGGCCCCGCCGCGCCCTGAGCACCACCTACCTCGCCCACGGCAGGGCGACGCCCACCTCGATCGAGGCGAGCTTCGGCGATCGCGGCCGGATCTCGCTTCGCTTCAAGCCGGTCGGCCGGGGCCTCAGGGCGAGCCGGAAGGCGGGCTGCAAGCGTGTGGACGGCTTCCCGGTCGCCCGTCTCGGCTACTTCGTCGGCGTGCTGCGCTTCCGCGGCGAAAACGGCTACACGTCGGCGACGGTCCACCGGGTCCGCGGCGGCTCGTTCAGCCTGGCGGCGCTGCTCGCCTGCCTGCTTGGCAAAGGGTCGTCCGGGCGGAGCGCGATGCCGCAGTCGACGGCCCTGCCCGTCGACCTGAGCCGGTTCGGGATCGGCCCGCGCCGTTACGGCACCCCGCCCAAGGCGCACGGGGTGGACACCCACCCGAGCCGCCGCCCGCGCCGCACGATCCTGGTCTCCGATCTCAAACTC
>DASSXC010000104.1:0-12379 GCA_035704205.1 Solirubrobacterales bacterium
TTGAGCCGTTAGCCGAGGGCGAATACCTCTTCACTTCCGAGTCGGTCACCGAGGGTCACCCGGACAAGGTTTGCGACGCGATCTCCGACACGATTCTCGATGCCGTGATGGCGGGAGACCCCGAGGGTCGCGTTGCCTGCGAGACCCTGGTCAACACCGGGATGGCGGTCGTCTCGGGCGAGATCTCGACCGACGTCCACCTCGACGTCCCCGAGCTGGTCCGCGAGACGATCCGCGATATCGGCTACGACCACGGCGACTACGGCTACAACTGCGACCACATCTCGGTCCTCGTCTCGCTCGACAAGCAGTCGCCCGACATCGCCCAGGGGGTCGACGCTTCGCACGAGACGCGGACCGGCGCGGCGGCCGACGACGAGCTGCTGCTTGCCGGCGCCGGCGACCAGGGAATGATGTTCGGCTACGCGACCGATGAGACCGAGGCGCTGATGCCGATGCCGGTCCATCTCGCCCACCGGCTCGCCGAGCGCCTCGCCGCCGTGCGCAAGGACGGCACCCTCGACTGGCTCGGTCCCGACGGCAAGACCCAGGTCACGGTCCGCTACGCCGCCGGTCGACCGGTCCGGGTCGAGAAGCTCTTGATCTCCACCCAGCACGCAGCCGAGGTCGAGACCGAGCAGACGATCAAGCCGGCCCTCTGGCAACACGTCGTCCTGCCGGTCCTCAGCGCCGAGGCGGCGGGCATGTTCGACGAAGGCGAGCTCCGCGAGGGCTTCCTCGTCAACCCGACCGGCAAGTTCGTGATCGGCGGCCCGGTCGGCGACGCCGGCCTCACCGGCCGCAAGATCATCGTCGACACCTATGGCGGCATGGCCCGCCACGGCGGCGGCGCCTTCTCCGGCAAGGACCCCTCCAAGGTGGATCGCTCGGCTGCCTACGCGGCCCGCCACGTCGCCAAGAACGTCGTCGCGGCCGGCCTGGCGCAGCGCTGCGAGGTCCAGGTCGCCTACGCGATCGGCGTCGCCCACCCGGTCTCGCTGATGGTCGAGACCTTCGGCACCGGCACGCTCCCCGACATGGAGATCTCCCGCCTGGTCGAAGCCGAGTTCGACCTGCGCCCCGGGGCCTTCCGCCGCTACCTCGACCTGCACCGGCCGATCTACCGCAAGACCGCTGCCTACGGCCACTTCGGCCGCGAAGACCCGGACTTCACCTGGGAGAAGACGGATCGCGCCGAGGCGCTGCGCGAAGCGGCCGGCTCCGTCGCCGCGACTCCCGCCTAATTGGGCGGCTGCGGCTCGCCGAGGCCGTGCGTGCCTGACGCGGAGGCTCCGGTGGCCTGGTCAACGCTATGGACCACATCCGCCGGGTCCGCCACCCCGGCGAAGACGAAGTTGTAGTCGTCGGTCGCGGCCGTGTCGAAGTCGACGTCGCCGATCTGCATCACGCGCTGGTAGACCGACTGCCTGTAGTTGACGTTCTGGACGCGCTCCAGCCGGGTCTCCTGGACCTCCCGCGAGACGATGCCCCGCTTGATGTTGAGGCGGCGGTTGGTGATCGTGTAGGTCGTCGCCACGCGCTTGACGAAACCGACTAGGACGGTGAGCGCGATGATCGCCAGGACGATCAGGAAGACCGTGCCGCTGCCGGCGCCGAACAGCTTGGCGATGACTCCGACGATCGCCGCGACCAGGATCCCCTTCAGGTAGAAGCCGAGAATCGCCCGCCAGGAGGGGTGGCCCTGAAAGATCACCTGCTCGCCGGGGCTGAGGTTGAGACTCATCGTCGCGGAGGATATCCCGGTCGTCCGTCCCTCTCCATAAGTTGGGTCGGATGGCCATCGCCAAGGTCGAGCCGCTGACCACCGCCCGCGCTCTGCGCGGGCCCTTCGACTACCGCCTGCCGCCGGCGATGGCCGATCTCGAGGTCGGCAGCGTCGTGCGGGTGCCGTTTGGGCGACGGCGAGCGCTGGGGGTCATCGTCGGCTTGGCCGAGAGCTCCGAGCTGCCACCGGAGCGCCTCGCCGAGCCGTTGGAGGCGCTCGAGGCCGGCGTGCCGGCCGAGCTGGTCCGCCTCGGCCTTTGGGTTGCGGCCGAGTACTGCTCGACGCCATCGCGGGGGCTGCAGCTGGTGCTGCCGCCCGGCACCGGCGCGGCCGGGCAGCGGGTGCGGTCGCGCAGCGAGCTGCGGGCCGAGATCTCGGCCGCCGGTGAGGAAGCGTTGTCCGGGAGCGGTCGTCTCGGCGCCAAGCAGCGGGCGGTGCTGGAGGCCCTTGCGGCAAGTGAGATGTCGGCCGGAGAGTTGGCGGCCGCGGTCGGGTCCGATCGCCAGGTTCTGCGCCGGCTGGAGGAGCGCGAGCTGATCACCACTCGCAGCTCGCAGCTTCGGCGAGGTACCGCCGCGATCGGGGTTGGCGCCGCCGCCGCTCGGCCGCGGCTGCTCGGGGAGCAGGAGCGCGCGGTCACCGAGATCGTCGCTGCCCTCGACGGCGAGACCGGGGTGGCCCGCAGGCTGCTCCTGCACGGTGTCACCGGATCGGGCAAGACGGAGGTCTACCTGGCTGCCGTCGAGGCGGCGATCGCCCGCGGGCGCGGGGCGATCGTACTCGTCCCCGAGATCGGCCTCGCCCCCCAGGCGGTGGCGCGGTTCCGGGCCCGGCTTGGAGACCGTTTCGCCGTTCTGCACTCGGCCCTCTCGCCGGGCGAGCGCTACGACGAATGGCTGCGTCTGCGCAGCGGCGAGGCGAACGTCTGCGTCGGGCCGCGCTCGGCGATCTTTGCCCCCGTCCACGACCTGGGCCTGATCGTGATCGACGAGGAGCACGATTCGTCCTACAAGCAGGAGGGCGACCCGACCTATGACGCCCGCGCGGTCGCCCGGCGCCGCGCCGAGGAGTGCGGGGCGGTGCTGGTCGCGGGCACCGCGACGCCGCGTCCGGAGTCCTGGCTGGAGCTTCCCCGCCTGGAGCTGCCGCGCCGTGTCGACGGACTCGGCATGCCACCGGTCGAGGTGCTCGACATGCGCGAAGCCGACCCCCGCTCGGGCCCGTTGCATCCGGCCACCTGGGAGGCGCTGGGCGAGGTGCGCGACCTGGGTCAGAAGGCGATCGTGATGGTCAATCGCCGCGGTTTCGCTCCCTGGCTCACCTGTCGCTCCTGCGGTCGGCACTGGGATTGCCCCAACTGCGACGTCTCGCTGATCGTCCACCGCCAGGCCGAGCGGGTCGTCTGCCATCACTGCGCTCACTCCGAGCCCCTGCCGCGCACCTGCCCTGATTGCGACTCGACCACGCTCTCGCGGGCGGGCGTCGGGACCGAGCAGCTCGAGGCCCTGCTCGCCGAGCAGCTCGACCCGATGCCGATCTTCCGCCTCGACTCCGACACGGCGAGGGGGCGCGGTGCCCACGCGCGCATCCTCGCCGGCTTCGGCGAGGCCGAGAGCGCGGTCCTGGTCGGCACCCAGATGGTCGCCAAGGGGCACGACTTCCCAGAGGTGACGCTGAGCGCGATCGTCGACGCCGACGCGACCCTGCGCTTCCCCGACTTCCGCGCCGGCGAGCGCACCTTCGCGATGGTCGCCCAGCTCGCCGGACGCAGCGGCCGGGGCGAAGCCGGGGGGAGGGTGGTCGTGCAGACCCTCGCCCCGCAGGCCCCGAGCATCGCCCACGCCGCCCGCCACGACTCGGCCGGCTTCCTCGGCGACGAGATCGAGCGCCGGCGAGCTCTGCGCTACCCGCCCTTCTCTCACCTGGTCCGGGTCGTGCTCAAGTCGGAGTCCGAGCCGCGTCTCGCCGCCGCGGCGTCGAAGCTCGCCACGGTCCTGGCCGAAGCGCTGCCCGGCGACACCGACCTGCTCGGACCCGCCCCTATGTTCCGCGTGCGTGGCAGGTACCGCCGCCGCCTCCTGACCAAGGCCCGGGACCGCGAGGCCACGGTCGCCGCGATCCGCACCGCGGTCGACCGCCTGGCCGCCGACCGCTCGCTCAAGGACGTCGCGATCGGCGTCGACGTCGACCCCCAGTAGTCCCGAGTCGATCCATACAATCGCCTTGTGAGCGACGAAGGGGCTGTGAAGGACGAGACGGAGCGCGATCGGCTTGAAGCGGAGCTGATCGAGCGGCGCGAAGAGGCGCTGGCCAAGGTGGTCAAGTTCGGCGACCCGGTGCTGAAGAGCAAGGCCTCGCCGGTCACCGTGTTCGGCCCCGAGCTGCACGGCGAAGTGGAGCGAATGACCGCGATCATGCGCAATGGAATGGGCGTCGGCCTGGCCGCCACCCAGCTTGGCGTCCTGCGGCGCGTCCTCGTCTTTCAGGCCGGCTCCGACAGCGAACCCAGCGGCCTGGTAAATCCAGAGATCGAGTGGCTCTCGGAGGACGTGGTGCTGGCCGAAGAGGGCTGCCTCAGCCTGCCGCGCGTCGCGATGGACGTCGAACGCCCCCTGCACGCCCGGGTCGTGGGATTCGACGTGGAGGGCGAGCCGGTCAGGATCGAGGCCTCGGGCCTCGAGGCGCGCGTGCTCCAGCACGAGATCGATCACCTCGACGGCGTGTTGATCCTCGACCGGGCGCCGCGCGGCCAGCGCAAGGCGGCGCTGCGGGCCCTGCGTGAGGGCACCAGCTTTTCCCCGGCGACCGAGGAAAGCGAAGCCCGGGACGCCGAAGAGCACCGCGAGCCCCGCACCGACGCGTGAGGACGGTCTTCCTCGGCACCTCGGAGTTCGCCGCCGCGGTCCTGCGCCGGCTGGCCGAGTCCCGCCATCGTCCCCTGCTGGTCGTGACGCCACCCGACCGGCAGAAGGGTCGCGGACGCCGCAGCGGGCCGCCGCCCGCAGCCGAGCTGGCCACCGAGCTGGGCATCGAGCTGTTGCAGGCAGAGGACGTCAACGCGGACGACGCCCTCAAGCGGGTCCGCGCCGTGCGCCCCGAGGGGGTCGCGGTCTGTGCTTTCGGGCAGCTGATTCGCGAGCCATTGCTCTCCGAGTGGCAGCTCCTCAACATCCATCCCTCGCTCCTGCCGCGCTGGCGCGGCGCGGCGCCGATCGAGCGGGCGATCGTCGCCGGCGACCCACTCACCGGCGTCAGCGTGATGCGGGTGACCGCGGGCCTTGACTGTGGCCCGGTTGCCCTGCGGGAGGAGGTCCAGATCGGACCCGAGGACGACTTCGAGAGCCTTTCCGGGAAGCTCTCGACCCTGGGCGGCGAGATGCTGGTCGAGGCGTTCGACCTGCAGGAGCGGGGTGGGCTTGGGTTTGTCGAGCAGGACGACGAGGAGGCAACCTACGCCGAGAAGATCGATTCCGCCGAGCGCCGCCTCGATCCGGGCCGCCCTGCCGCCGAGCTGGCGCGGACGGTCCGCGCCCTGACCCCGCACGTCGGCGCCTACATCGAAACCAGCGACCGGAACCGGCTCGGCGTGCGGCGGGCGCGGGCCGTCGACGTCAGCGTCAGGCAGGGGGAGATGAAGGCCGAGTGGGGGGCGCTGCTGCTCGGCTGCGGCCGCGGGGCGCTGCGGCTGGAGGTCGTGCAGCCGCCGGGGGGCAAGCCGATGGCGGCCGACGCCTACCTGCGTGGCCACCGGGTGCCTTCACTTTGATCGCACCGGCTCGGGCGCTCGCCTTCGAGACCTTGCGGTCCAGCTTCGAGCGGGAAGCCCACACCGAGCGCTTCTTCCGCGAGGCGGCCGACCGAGCGGGGCTGGAGGGCCGCGAGCGGGCCCAGGCTCAGCGGCTCGCTTACGGCAGCGTGCAGCGCCGTGGGACCGCCGACGCCGCGATCGAGAAGCTCGCCGAGCGCTCGCCGCGCCTGCTCGACCCGCCGGTGATCGCTGCCCTGCGTCTCGGCCTCTACGAGCTGCTCTTCGCCGACGCGACTCCCGACCACGCCGCGGTCGACCAGGCGGTCGAGCTGGTCAAGGGCGCTGGGGCAGCCCATGCCTCCGGCCTGGTCAACGCCGTGCTGCGCCGGGCGGTCCGCGAACGCAGCGCCCTGACCGGCGCCCTGCTGGACGACGACTCGACCCCCGAGGCCGCTGCCGTCGCCCACTCGGCGCCGCTCTGGCTGGCACGGATGTGGTGGGAGGAGCTGGGTGCGGATGCCGCTCGCTCCCTGCTCGCCGCCTGCAACGAGCCGGCCGAGCTGGCTTTGCGCGTGAACACGATGCGAGTTGACCGCGACGCATTGCTTGCGGCCTTGGCAGGGGCGGGGATCGAAGCCTCGGCTCCGGCGGCGGCCTGGCCGTTGGCCGCGGTGGAGCAGATCGTGGTCGAGGGCCGCATGGGCGCGGTTGTCCCAGAGCGGGTCGAGGCAGGGGAGCTGACGCCCCAGAGCCGCGGCTCCGCCGCCGTGATCGAGGTCCTCGACCCGCGGCCAGGCGAGCACGTCCTCGACCTCTGTGCCGGCCCGGGGATCAAGTCCGGTCAGATCGCCGCCCGCATGGGCGATCGCGGCGAGGTCATCTCGATCGAGCGGGACCCCGAGCGCGCGGCGGAAGTCGCCGGGCAGGCGCGCCGCCTGGGGCTGCGCGGCATCACGGTGGTGGAGGCCGACGCCGCGGCTGCTCCGACGGCTCCCGGCTTCGATCGGGTCCTGGTCGATCCGCCCTGCTCCGATCTGGGCGCGCTGGCCTCTCGTCCCGACGCCCGCTGGCGCAAATCGCCACGCGCGATCGAGCGCTTGGCCGAGTTGCAGGACGAGGTCCTGGTTCGCGGCCTGGAGGCGCTGCGACCTGGTGGCACGCTCGTCTACTCGACCTGCTCGATCTCCCGTCGTGAGGGCGAGGCGCGTATCGAAGCGTTGGAGGAGCGGGCGAAGGTGGGAGATGCCCCGGCCTTCTCGGTGGACGACCTCGGCGCCCTCGCCGCTGACCTCGCCGCGCCAAAGGACAGGCGCTGCCTGCAGCTCCGCCCCGACCGCGATCGCACCACCGGCTTCTTCATCTGCCGGTTGAGGCGCGATGATTGACGAGTGGACGCCAGGACGCAGGGCTAGCCGATGCTGAAGCGAGCGAAATGCCCGAGCTGCGGCGAGCCCTGGCTGCGCCCGACCCAGCTCCCGGGCCGCTTCCGCTGCGTGTACTGTCTGACCCGCTTCGAGCTGGTCTCCCAGTGCCCCAATTGCGGCGAGCACCAGACGATTGCCCGGATGAGCACGACTGAGGACATGACCTGCCAAACGTGCGGAGATTCCATGTTGAAACCGGTTTGACCTGGGAGGCCCATCGTGTCTGAGCAAATGGCAGAGCTGCTGGAGGAGCGTCGGGTGGCGCCGTCGATTTTGTCGGCCGATTTCGCCAAGTTGGGATCGCAGGTCGACGAGGTGATGGCCGCGGGAGCGCGGGTGATCCATGTCGACGTGATGGACGGTCATTTCGTCCCGCCGATCACGATTGGTCCGTTGGTCGCCGCCTCGATCGTCGATCGGGTGCACGCGGCCGGGGGGGCGATCGACGTCCACCTGATGATCGAGGCGCCCGAGCGCCACATCGAGGCCTTCGCTGCCGCGGGCGCCGATTCGATCACCTTTCACGAGGAGGCGACCCCTCACGCCAACCGCACCCTGGCGGCGATCCGCGAGCTCGGCTGCCTGGCCGGGATCGCGATCAACCCCGGTACGCCGGTCGACGCGCTCACCGAGCTGCGCGGCCTGGCCGACATCGCCCTCTGCATGACGGTCAACCCCGGCTGGGGAGGGCAATCCTTCATCGACGGCTCGGTCGACAAGGTGTCCCGCCTCTTTTCGGCCATGGGCGGAGCGACGATCGAGGTAGACGGCGGCATCGACGCGAAGACCGCGAAGCCGACGGCGGAAGCTGGCGCGGCGCTGTTCGTGGCGGGATCGGCGGTCTTTGGCGCCGACGATCCCGCCGCCGCATACGCCGACATCGCTGCCGCCGCGGGCGCCGCCTAGCCCCGAGCGATCAAGGCCCCGATCGCCTCCTGCCACCAGGCGCGCTCCGCCGGGTCGTCCCCAGCTCGTTCGGCGCGGCGCTCGCACCAGCGGGCCAGCGCTTGGCGGCCGCCGATCGCGAGCACCGTTTCGCTGGTGATCGCGTAGCGACCGTCGGCCAGCGCCGCCAGGGCGCTGTTGCGGTCGCGACGGCTGCGCAGGATCGAGACGACGGCGATCCCGTCGATCTGCTTCGGCGTCGCCGGGTCCTCGACCTCGCCTCCGGGCCGGACCGTGAACACCTGCGTCGCGCCGCGATGGGGCAGGCGGGGTGGCGGTTGCGTGCCGACCGGGCCCTGGTGCCACTGCCGGGTCAGCTCCTCGACCTCGTCGCGCAGCTCGCCGCGGACCAGGACGTGCAGCTCGTCGCCCTCGCGCAGCTCGGTCGAGCCACGCGGTGGGATCGCCCGGCCGTCGCGGACGATCACGTTGACCAGGGCCTCGCGTGGCAGGCCGAGGTCGCGCACGACGTGGCCCGCCGCGGCGGCGCCGTGGCGCAGCCGGTAGGAGACCACGTCGCCGCCCATCCGCCGGATGCGCCCCGACTCGAGCAGGCGGCGGGGAAGGGCGGGCTCGTCGGTGGTCAGCCCAAGGCGGCTGGCCAGGGGCTCGAAGCTGGCCCCCTGGACCAGGGTCGAGGTGACGACGACGAAGAAGACGATCGAGAAGAGCTCCTGCCCGGTGCCGACGCCGGCGACGACCGGGAAGGTGGCGAGCCATATCGGCGTCGCTCCACGCAGGCCGGCCCAGCCGAGCATCGCCCGCTCGCGCAGGTCGAGCCCGGTGAAGAGGGTCGCGGCAAATGCGGCGAGGGGGCGGGCGACCAGGATCAGGACGGCGGAGAGCGCCAGGCCTTCGAACGCGACGTCGTCGAGCGTGCTCGGGAAGACGAGCAGGCCGAGCAGGATGAAGAGGCCGATCTGGGCGACCCAGCCGACTCCCTCATGGAAGGCGACCACGGTTCGCCGGGCCGGGATGCTGCTCGAGCCGAGCGCCAGCGCCGTCAGGTAGACCGCGAAGAGGCCGGAGCCGTGGGCGACCTCGGCGAGGCCGTAGGCGAGCGCCGCGATCGCGATCGTCGCCACCGGATAGATGCCGTCGGTGGGCATCCGCACGCGGTTGAGGCCGGCGACGGCGAGCCGGCCGAGGACGTACCCGATCCCAACCCCGATCGCCAGCTTCAGGGCGAGCTGGCCCGCCATGTCGGCGAGCCCGTAGCCGGGTTGCTGGATCCAGTCGATGAAGCCGATCACCAGCAGCAGCGCAACGGGGTCGTTCATCCCCGACTCTCCCTCGAGCGAGCGCGCCAGCCGCTTCTCCAGGGTCGAGCGCCGCAGCACGGCGAAGATCGCCGCCGAGTCGGTGGCGGCGACGGCCGCGCCGACGAGCATCCCTTCCAGCGTGCCCAGGTCGAAGATCCACTTCGCCGCGAGCCCGGCGACGACGGCGGTGATCACCGTGCCCACCGTCGCCAGCGAGGCCGCGGTGCCGAGGACAGGGCGGATCTCCGACCAGCCCGCCGTGAGGCCGCCCTCGAAGAGGATCAGGACCAGGGCGATCGTCCCCAGCGTGCGCGCCAGCTCGGTGTCGCTGAACTCGATCCCGCCGATCCCCTCCGAGCCGGCGAGCATTCCCAGGCCGAGGAAGAGCAGCAGGCCGGGGATGCGGATGCGGTCGGCCAGCAGGGCGCCGACGATGCCCGCGGCGAGCAGAGCGCCGGCGACGAGGATCAGCTCGGCGTCGTGTCCTGCCATCGACCGACGCTATACGGACTCGTCGATGGTTGCGAGCCGCGCCTCGAGCTCCTCGGCGGAGCCGGCCTCCGGCACGTCCTCGGCTCGCTCGTGCGGAGCGCGGTAGATCAGGAAGAGCAGCGCCAGCAGCAGGCCGGCGGCGAGGGCGAAGCCGATCTCGACCCGGCGGAACTCGTTGCTGACAAGCGGGACGAAATTCCAGGCGACGAAGGCCGCGGCGCAGGCGACCCAGCGGACCGAGGCCCTGCGCACCTGTCCCTGGGCGATGCAGGCCTGGTTGATCGTCACCGAGGCCAGGTAGAGGCCCATGCCGAGCGTGACCAGCAGCAGGCCCGCCCGGTCGTAGGTGAACTTCTTGCTGAAGGCAAGCTGCATCATCTGCGGTCCCGCGATCAGGAAGGCGATCGCAGCCGCCGCGGTGAAAACGGCTATCGCGATCAACACCATTCGCACCGTGCGGTGAAACTCGCGCTCGCTGTCCTCAGCGGTGCTGGTGTGGAGGCTGGTCAGGTGGGGAAGGATGCTGGTCGAGACCGCTTGGAATAGCTGCAGCGGCGCCCGGGCGATCATCAGCACGTTGAAGATGAAGCCCGCCGCGGCCGCGCCCTGCAGGCCGCGGGCGATCAGCGGACCGGCGTTGAGGAAGGCCTGTTCGCTGAGCATGATCAGCAGCACGGCGGCCGCGAAACCCGTTCCATGTCGTAGCGAGAAGTCCGACTCGTCCTGGCGCGCGGGTCCTGTCACGGCCGGTTCCCCCATGTGCTCGGATCCGGCTTCGCCGGCTCCTCCGCTATGGGGGACCCCCCCGGCCGCGCCACCCGCGCGAGAATCGCGGTCATGTCTCGCGCGACGGGCGAATGCCAGCGGGACGATCAGCAGCGATAGGGATGGCGCGGCGACAATGCCGATTGCTACCGCTGACTGGCCGCTGAGTACGCTGACTGCGACGAGGACGGCGAAGAGGGTACGGAAGATCGACTCGCTGAGGATCATCGCCGCGAAGAGGCCGAAGTTGCGCATTCCGGCGAGGTAGCCGCGGGCGAAGTAGCTGGCGGCGTAGAAGAGGACCGCGGAGAAGAAGACCCAGTAGAGCGTTTCGTTGCCCTCCAGCAGGCCGTCCTGGATCGGCCCGCGCAGGGCGAGGGCGAGGACGGCGAAGATCAGCCCCAGGCCGAGCTGGATTTTCGCCGCCACCCGCATCGGCTCTCTGACCGATTCGCCCTTCACCCGGTGTTCGGAGATGTGCCGCGAGAGCAGCTGTTCGACCGGCCGGTAGAGGGTCGAGATGGTGATGAAGACGGCCGACCAAAGCACCGTGATCTGGCCGTAGTCGGGCTTGGAGAGGACGTGCGAGGCGACGAAGAAGTAGACGTAGGTGATCACGCCGGTGAGGCCGACGCCGATCGCGAAGAAGCTCGCGGTCTTGCCGTAGTCGGTCGAGCTGACGCCGCCGTCGCCGGCGGCGCTGCCTGTTGCCTCGGCTGGCATCAGTCGCGCGTGCCGCGCTCGTAGTGCGACGGCTCGACCTCGAGCGAGAGCTCCACCCGGCGCACCCGCTCGAAGACCCGCTGCGTCATCACCCGCTGGCCGGCGAGCAGGTCGCCGATCACGCCGAGTGCCATCAGCTGCAGCGCGGCGATGAAGAGAACCGCGCCGAGGATCAACGACTGGATATGGCCGCTCGAGTCGCCGTTGAAGATCCAATCGATCAGGAAGGGCATCCAGGCGGCGAGCGCCAGCAGGGCGACGACGACGCTGGCGCCGGCGAAGACGCGCAGGGGCTCGTAGCGGGCGTAGATGCGCAGGATCGAGAGCGCGTTGCGGCGCACGTAGGCGCCGGTCGAGTCGAAGAGGCGCGACTCGCGCGTCTGCGGGTTGGTCGCGATCTCGACCCCCTCGACGGCGACCAGCATCTTCCCGGCCTGGATCAGGCTCTCCAGCGTGTAGGTGACGTTGTCGACGACCAGCAGCTGCAGGGCGGCCTCGCGGTTGTAGGCGCGGAAGCCCGAGGTCGTGTCGGCGATTGCGGTGCCCGAGAGCCGGCGCACCACCCAGCTGCCGACCCGCTGCAGGGCCTTCTTGGCGCCGGAGAAGTGCGCGATCGTCGCGACCCGACGGTCGCCGACGACCATGTCGGCCCGCTCGGCGAGGATCGGCGCGACCAGCTTCGGCACGTCGGCGCCGCTGTACTGGTTGTCGGCGTCGGTGTTGACGATCACGTCGGCGCCGAGCTTGAGGCAGGCGTCGAGCCCGGCCTGGAAGGCTGCTGCCAGGCCGCGGTTGTTGGTCAGGCGGACGATGTGCTCTACGCCGCACTCGCGCGCCACCTCGACCGTGCGGTCGGTCGAGCCGTCGTCGATCACCAGCAGCTCGACCGTGTCGATGCCTTCGATCTGTCTTGGCAGGGCAGCGATCGTCTCCGGGAGCGTTGCCTCCTCGTTGAGGCAGGGGATTTGGATGATCAGCTTCATGGGGTGCGTCAGAGTATTCGCGCGGGGGGCGCACGGGTCCTGTCGCCGTAGGGGACCCACCATCTCCTGAACAACCAGGAGATGGTTCCCCCTACGACGCCACCCGTGCGAGGGGCGTAGACTGATTGACGAGTCAATCAACCGTATGGATACCCAGATCACCCCTACGGATCAGGCGCATCTCCGGCGCGCTCTGGAGCTGGCGGAGCACGGGCGGGGGCGGGTCAGCCCGAACCCCTTGGTTGGCGCAG
>DASSXC010000105.1:0-7725 GCA_035704205.1 Solirubrobacterales bacterium
CTCCGCCTTGGAGACGATCTTCTGCGAGACGACGACCACGTCTCCGTCGAATATCTCGGCGTGGGCGGCGATCTCGGCGCCGACGCTCATCCCCAGCGTGAACTCCGGCAGCCCGATAACCGGCAGCACCCGCAGCTCATCCGTCGCGTGGTTCATATGCCGAGCGCCTTGGCGGTGCGGCGGGGGCGCTTTGCCCCGCTCGCCAGCTCACGGGTCAGGGCGACGACGTCGGCCGGGGTGTCGAGGTCGAGTGCCAGCGAGGGCAGTTCCTCGATCGCGAAGGGGATCTCGGCCTCGCGGGCGGCAGCGACGTGACGGTCGCAACTGCCCTCGCCAAAGGCCGGCCGAATCGCCCCCGGCGGCGCGAGGACGAGGGCATTGGTGCCCGTCCCGTGGCGGTCCGGGACGACCGCGACGAAGCTCGCCGGCACGCCCGTGAGAAGCCGGTCGAGCTCTTTGGGGTCGAGCAGTGGGCAATCCCCGGGGAGGAGGACGACGCGGTCCGCGCCGTCCACCTCGGCCCGAGCTATCCCGGCCAGGGCCGCGGTGACATGACCCTCGTCCGTCGGGTCGGGGAGGACCTCGGCGCTGCTCGAGGCGACGATCTCCTGCGCCCGCGGATCGCCGCTGACGACGATGGTTCGCTCGATCATGCGGGTTGCGGCGATCGCTTCCAGCGTGTCCTCCAGCATCGCCGCGACCAACGCCTCGCGGTGTTCGTCGTCGATCCCGGTCGCGAGGCGCCGCTTCGCCTCGGCGAAGCGCTTGACGGGTAGTACCGCGGTTGCTTTCACCCTTCGGCGAGGGTAGCTGCGTGGTCGAGGACGATCCGAGCCAGGCGGACGCGTGTAGCTGCGCTGTCCATCAGGGTCGGCGCCGCAAGGGTCGGGATCTCGTCTGGTGGGGGGTCCGGATCGTCCTCGTCGACGACCATCCCGTCGAGCAGGCCGGCGTAGAGGGAAGCGACTCCCGCCGCGGTCGAGGGGCGGCCGACGGCGGCCATGAAGCGCTCGGTGGGACCCTTCACCACCTCGCCGGCGACGTAGGGGCTGACCGCGACCACCGGGGCGCTCGAGTCGGCGATCGCCTCGCGAATGCCGGGCACGGCGAGGATCGGGCCGATGCTGATCACCGGGTTCGAGGGCCCGATCACGATCGCCTCGGCGCTCCTCAGGGCGGCGAGCACCTCGCGCGTCGGCTCCGCCTCGGTGATTCCCTCCAGCTCGACACCCCGGACCTCGGCCGCGCCACCGTCGATGATCAGGTACTCCTGCAGCTCGCGCCGCCCGGCCGCGGTCAGCACCTTGGTCCGCACCCGCGCCTCGCTCATCGGCAGGACGCTCGCCTCGACACCGAGGCCGCGGGTGATCTGGGCCTGTGCGTCGGTCTGTCGGCCGCCGTCGTCGAGGAATTGCCGCCGGTAGAGGCAGGCGGCCAGATCGCGGTCGGAGAGGCTGAACCAGTCCGGCGCCCCCAGTCGCGCCAGCCGCTCGAAGACGGTGAAGGTGTCGTCGCGGATTCCCCAGCCACGCTCGGCGTCGATTTCGCCGCTGAGCCAGTAGGTGATCAGGTCGGGGTCGGGGGAGACGTGGACGCCGAGGACCTCGACGTCGTCGGCGGTGTTGGCGATCACCGCGAGGTCGGCGCCGATCTCCTCCTGCATCCCGGCGGCGAGTTTGGCCCCCCCGGTGCCGCCGGCCAGCAGGGCGACCCTCATTGCGGCGGGGCCGGCTTCACGCCCAGTGGTCTCCGTCGGGCAGCCCGGTGAGCTTGATGCCGGCGTGGGTCTTGTAGCGGACGTTGACCGAGATCAGCAGGGGCGTCAGCTGCTCGACGATCCGCGCCGTCTCCAGCGGGCCGGCGTTGACGGCGCGCAAGCCGGGGATCAGCTCGATCAGGCGGGCGACGCGGGCCTTGTCCGCCTTGCGGTCGCCGCAGACCAGCACGTCCTCGTCCAGCTCGGTGTCGGGGGCGGCGAGGCTGGGCGCGCCGACCGTGTGCAGGGCGGCGACGACGGTGACGCCGTCGGGGACCATCTCCTGCGCCTGCTGGGCGGCGGATCCCTGCCAGACGCCGAGCGAGCGGGTCGCCTTGCCGCTCACCGCGGCCGCGAGCGGGACCGTGCAGTCGACCAGGATCTGCCCCGGTTGCAGCGCCTCGCGAAGGTTGTTGAGGTTCTCCGATTGGGCACGGAAGGGGACGGTGAGGAAGAGGATCTCCGCCCGCCTGGCGGCCTCCTCGTTGAGCAGCCCCTCGACCTGGCTGCCGGGGACCTCGCTGCTCAGCCTTTCCGCCGCCTCCTCGGCGCGCTCCGCCGAGCGCGAGCCGATCACGACGGCCCTGCCGGCCTGCGCCCAGCGCAGCGCCAGGCCGGCGCCAAGGGCACCGGTGCCGCCGACGATCGGGATCGGTTCGTGCTCCGCCAAGGTCGGCCAGTCTATGCTCCTGCCCGATGCGACTGGAGGGAAGAAAGGCGCTGGTCACCGGCGGCGCCAACGGGATCGGCGCCGCGATCGCGGCGCGGCTCGCCGCCGAGGGCGCCGAGGTCTGGGTCGGCGACATCGACGGCGAGGGTTCCGAGCGGGTCGCCGGCGAGGTCAACGGCCATGCGCTGGAGCTCGACGTCACCGACGTCGAGTCGGCCAGGGCGGCGGTCGAGGAGACCGGCACGCTCGACATCCTCGTCAACAACGCCGGCACCGACGAGTTCGGCTTCTTCACCTACACCACGCCAGAGCAGTGGCAGCGGGTCCTCGCCGTCAATCTGGGTGGCGTCCTCAACTGCACCCACGCGGCGCTGCCGGGGATGCAGCAGGCGGGGTACGGGCGCATCGTCAGCATCTCCTCCGAGGCGGGTCGGGTCGGATCCAAGGGCTCGGCGGTCTACTCGGCCGCCAAGGGCGGCATCGTCGCCTTCATGAAGGCGATCGCCCGCGAGGACGCCCGCTACGGGATCACCGCCAACTCGATCGCCCCCGGCCCGATCGAGACGCCCCTCCTGATGGGTGCCAAGGAGTTCGGCGAGATCGGCGAGAAGGTGATCGAGACGATGAAATCGAGCACCCAGATGAAGCGCCTCGGCCAGCCCGACGAGGTGGCTGCGGCAGTCGCCTTCCTGGCCTCAGACGACGCCACCTACGTGACGGGGGAGACCCTGGGCGTAAGCGGCGGCCTGGGCATGGTCTAGCCACGAACCCTCGTACCTTGCGGAAACCCAGCCGACGATCCGCACCCTAAGGGGGAGAATTCGAAGATCTGTCGCCTTTATGACCCTATGGGGTCATCAACGCGACAGAAGTTGGGGCGGGGGGTTTGGGGGCTGGCGACCGCGCAGCATGGGGTTGTCGCTCGGCGGCAGCTCCTTGCCCTGGGGCTGAGCGCCCAGGCGGTGCAGCACCGGATCGAGCGAGGGCGGTTGCATCGGGTCGAGCGTGGTGTCTACGCCGTCGGCCGGCCGGAGCTCAGTCGCCATGGGCGATGGATGGCGGCGGTCCTGGGTTGTGGCTCCGGCGCGGCGCTCAGCTACGGAAGCGCCGCCGCCCTCTGGGGGGTCGAGAGGGAGCGCAGGGGCGCGATCGAGGTGTCGATTCCGGTTTCCACCCTGCGCCGGCACGGTGAGGTGCTCGTCTACCGGCGCCCTAACCTGAGGAGCACCGAAGTCTTGGTGCGGAACGGCATCCCCGTGACCTCGCTGGTCCGCACCCTCATCGACGTTGCGCCGCGGCTCGACCGAGGGGACCTCGAGCGCGCGGTGAACGAGGCTGACCGGCTCGGCCTGATCGACCCCGAGGCCCTTCTCGACGCTCTCACGCTGCACCCGGGCAAGCGGGGCGTCGGGCGACTGCACGAGCTGCTGAGCGAGCGCGCCTTCCGCCTCACCGACTCGGAGTTGGAGCGGCGGTTCCTGCGCCTGGTGTCCGAGGCCGGTCTGCCGATTCCGCTCACCCAGCAGCGCCTCAACGGCTTCAGGGTTGATTTCGTCTGGCCTGACCTGAAGCTCGTCGTCGAGACCGACGGTCTGCGTTACCACCGCACCGCCAGCCAACAGGCGAAGGACCGCCGGCGTGATCAGGCGCATCTCGCCGCGGGCTTCGCCCCGCTTCGCTTCACCCATGCGCAGATTCGCTTCGAGGCGGGCTACGTACGCTTTACGCTGGTTGCGGTCGTCAACCGCCTGAGGCGGCTCGCCGCCGCGCTCGATGCCTAAGCTTGGGTCGTGACCGGACTTCCAAGCAGGGCACGGATTCGCGAGGTCGGTCCTCGCGACGGCTTCCAAAACGAGCCGGAGACGATTCCCACCGCGGAGAAGGTGCGGCTGATCGACCTGCTGTCGGGCAGTGGGCTGGTACGGCTGGAGGTGACCTCGTTCGTGCGGCCCGACGTGATCCCGCAGCTCTCCGACGCGGAGGAGGTGCTGGGGGCGGTGCAGCGCCGGGACGGCGTCGCCTTCTCGGTGCTGGTCCCAAACGAGCGGGGACTGGAGCGGGCGCTGGGGCTGCGCGACCGCTTCGACGAGATCAACGTCTTCGTCTCGGCGTCGGAGACCCACAACCGCAAGAACGTCAATCGCTCGATCGGGGAGTCGTTGGCCGGGCTCGAGCGGACGCTGGCCACGGCTCGGGAGGCGGGCCTGCGCTGCGAGGGGGTGATCTCCACCTCCTTCGGCTGTCCCTACGAGGGCGAGGTGCCCCCGGAGCGGGTCTTCGCGATCGCCGACCGGCTCGCCGCCGCCGGCTGCGAGGAGGTGGGCTTCGGCGACACGACCGGGATGGCCAACCCGCGCCAGGTCGGCGAGTTCTTCGCCGCCGCCCGTGATCGACTTGGGGGGATCGAGCTGACGGCCCACTTCCACAACACCCGCGGCCAGGGTCTCGCCAACGTCCTGGCGGCGCTGGAGCAGGGGATCGACTCCTTCGAGTCGAGCTTCGGCGAGCTGGGTGGCTGCCCCGTGCCTCCGGGGGCCACCGGCAACGTCTCGACCGAGGACGTCGTCTCGATGCTGCACGAGATGGGGATCGAGACGGGCGTCGAGTTGCCGCGCCTGATCGAGGCCTCGCGTGCCGCCCAGGAGGCCCTCGACCGGCCCCTGGGCGCTCACGTTCTCACCGCGGGCCCGGTCGACTGGCTCGGCAGCCAAGCAGCCGAATAGTCTCTCCGGCGTGAGCGACTTCGCCAAGGCACTGGAGGCGGCGCTGGCCGGCGGGCCGCAGCGCCACCACGAGAAGACCGCGGAGCAGGGGAAGCTGCCGGTGCGCGAGCGGGTCGAGCGCCTGGTCGACGCCGGTTCCTTTGCCGAGGAAGCGCTGCTGGCCAACTGGAACGAGGAGGGGCTCGGCGCCGACGGCGTCGTCACCGGCCTCGCCACGATCGACGGCCGCCGTGTCGCCCTGATGGCAAACGACCCGACCGTCAAGGCCGGCTCCTGGGGCCCGAAGACGGTGGAGAAGATCCTCCGCATCCAGGAGCGCGCGCTGGCGCTGCAGGTGCCGATGGTCTACCTGGTCGACTCGGCCGGGGCACGGATCACCGACCAGGTGCAGATGTTCCCGGGCCGGCGCGGTGCCGGCCGCATCTTCCACAACGAGGTGCGCCTCTCCGGCCAGGTGCCGCAGGTCTGCCTTCTGTTCGGCCCCAGCGCCGCGGGCGGCGCCTACATCCCCGCCTTCTGCGACGTCGTGATCATGCGCGAGGGCAACGCCTCGATGTACCTGGGGTCGCCGCGGATGGCCGAGATGGTGATCGGCGAGAAGGTGACGCTGGAGGAGATGGGCGGCGCGAAGATGCACACCGGCGTCTCCGGTTGCGGCCACTTCCTCGTCAAGAGCGACGAGGAGGCGATCGACCTCGCCCAGCGCTACCTGGCCTATATGCCCGGGAGCTGGCGGGAGGCGCCGCCGGCAGCGGATCCGGTCGCGCCCGCCTCCGACGCGGCGATCGCCGAGATCGTCCCCGCCGACGAGAACCAGCCCTTCGACATGCGCGAGGTGCTCGACGTCCTGCTCGACGCCGACTCCTTGCTCGAAGTGCACAAGCGCTGGGCCAAAGAGCTGATCGTCGGCTACGGCCGGCTCGACGGCCGCGTCGTCGGCGTCGTGGCCAATCAGCCGCGCCAGAAGGGCGGCGTTCTCTTCGTCGACTCGGCCGACAAGGCGGCGCGCTTCATCCAGACCTGCAACGCCTTCAACGTGCCGCTGCTCTTCCTCGCCGACGTGCCGGGTTTCATGATCGGCACCGCGGTCGAGCGCCAGGGGATCATCCGCCACGGCGCGAAGATGATCAGCGCCGTCTCCGAGGCGACCGTGCCGAAGCTCTCGGTGGTGATCCGTAAGGCCTACGGCGCCGGGCTCTACGCGATGGCCGGCCCCGCCTTCGAGCCCGACTGCTGCATCGCCCTGCCCAGCGCCTCGATCGCCGTGATGGGCCCCGAGGCGGCGATCAACGCCGTCTTCTACAACCAGATCCAGGCGATCGAGGACGAGGCGGAGCGGGCCGAGTTCGTCGCCCGCAAACGCGCCGAGTACGCGGCCGACATCGACATCCTCCACCTCGCCTCGGAGATGGTCGTCGACGCGGTGGTGCAGCCGGAGGACCTTCGTGCCGAGCTGATCCGGCGCTTCGCGATGGCGGCGAGCAAGGACCGCTCCTTTGCCGAGCGCCGCAACCCCGTTACGCCTGCCTGAGGAGGCGCTTGAGCGGTCTCGCTACCGTTTCGCGGTGGCCCGGAACGTCAAAACGCCGCTTGCGGCCTGTCTGATCTGCTGGGCGGGCCTCGGCCTGCTGACCCTGTTCGCCCTCGGTCTCGAGGCGGGCAGGCATCTCGACGTTCGCCTCTTCCTCGGGCTGGCGGAGAACCCGCGCGCCGATGCGGGCGGTGTGGCCGAGGCGCTGGCGGCGCTGGCGGATCTGCTGCCGATGCTGGCGATGCTCACCGTCGCCTGCGGCGTCGCGCTCATCCGTCGCCGCCCCGGGGACGCCCTGGCGGCGCTGTTCGTCGTCGCCGGCGCCAACGTCACCACCCAGCTGCTGAAGGCCCTGCTCGCCCATCCCCGCGTCAAGACGGCGATCGGTGGCAACCCGTTCGAACCGAACACCTTTCCCAGCGGCCACACCACGGCGGCAGCCTCGATCGCGATCGCCTACGCCCTCGTCGTCCCCGCCGCGTTGCGAAATCTGACCCTGGCCCTGGGCGCCGGCTTCGTGCTGGCGGTGGGGTGCTCGGTGGTGGCAATCGGCTGGCACTACCCGAGCGATGTCCTCGGCGCCTACCTGATCGCCGCCGGTTGGGGGTTCGCCGCCCTCGCCGCCATGCGGGTGATCGCGCCTCGCGGCGGGCGGGGGGTCGGCGTCAGCCCTCGAACCCCGCTGCCATCTCCGTGAAGTAGTCGAGCGCCGCCGGATTCGCCAGCGAGTCGCGGCTGGCGGCCTTCTCCGCGGGGGTCCCCATCAGGATCCGCTTCACCGGCACCTCCAGCACCTTGCCGCTGAGGGTGCGGGGGACCTCGGCGATGGCGAAGACCTCGTCGGGGACGTGGCGCGGCGAGCAGTGCTCGCGCACCCGCTTGGCGATCTCGCGGCGCAGGTCGTCGTCCAGCTCGGCCCCCTCGCGGAGCACCACGAAGAGCGGCATCCAGCCCTCCGTGCCGGGGCGGGGGACGTCGACGACGAGGGCGTCGACGATCGCGTCGACGCCGAGCACGGCGCGGTAGATCTCGCTCGTCCCCATGC
>DASSXC010000106.1:0-3054 GCA_035704205.1 Solirubrobacterales bacterium
GAGGCCCTATTTGGGCCTCGATGCAGGTCGGATCGGGTCAGGCAGAGGCGACGGCTGGCTCGGCCGCCGCCCCGGCGACGCGGGCGAGTGCTGCCTGACGCAGGCGGTCGGGTAGGACGACCATCGCGCGCAGATCCTCGAGGGCGCCGGGGTCGCCGTCGATCTCGATGCGATCCTCGGCCGCCTTGCCGGCTACCAGAACCGCCAGGACGTCGGCGGGTTCGCCGCTGAGGGTGACGTCTGGATCGTCCGCCTCGCCCCGCGAAGCCGCGATCCAGCCCTCCTCGATTCGCAGCCAGTAAGGCTGACCGCCGCTCCGCAGGCCAATCGTCAGCCGCGCTTCCTGTGGTGGCTGGGCGACGATCCGAATCGCATTGGGCAGCGAGGTCGACGCCAGGTTGACGACGTCGTCGACGCGCTCGAAGTGCAGGCCCCAGCGGCCCAGCTCGAGCATCGGCCGCTCCAGCGCCCAGCCAACATCGGTCAGCTCGTAGGCGACCCCGGTGGCGGGAGGCGTGAGCTCGCGTCGGCGAACGATCCCGTGGCTCTCGAGATCGCGCAGGCGCTTGGTGAGGACATCGGTGGGTGCCCCGCCGACGTTGCCGACGAGGTCGGAGAAGCGCAGCGGGCCGAGCGAGAGCTCGCGCACGATCAGCAGCGACCAGCGCTCCCCGATACGGTCGAGGGCACAGGCGAGGCTGCAGGATTGGTCGTATTCGCGGCGCGACATGGCTTCGATGGTAGCGATGGTAACAGCGTTAATTTGTTTTTCAAAGTGAAGGCTTTGGAATCTGGTACGGTGCCGCCGATGTCGATGTCACGTCTCGGTCCCTCCCCTCGTTAGGAGTCGCATGAACCGCATCGCCGACCTGACCTGGAAGCACCCGAAGCTCGTCCTCGCTGTCGTCGGGATCTTCGTCATCTTCGCGGCGGCGGTCGGCAAAGACGTCGAGAGCCACCTGAAGGCCGCCGGCTTCGCCGATTCCGCCTCCGAGAGCGAGCGGGCGACCACCCTCCTCCACGACTCGCTCGGCTACAACCCCAACCCGGCGATCGTCCTGGTCGTACGCAACCCGGGCGGGGGCAAGCTCAACGTGAGCAGCCCCGCCGTCCAGCGCGAGGTCGACCGGATCAGCCGCGGCATGGCGGGGGTCGAGTACGTCGGCCACGTGGTCAACCCGCTGCGCGAACCGCGCGCCGGCGCCAAGCTGATCGCCCGTGACGGCGAATCGATCGCCGTCGCCGGCTACCTCTCGACCACCGATATCGAGGATGCCGGCGGGATCGCCGCGGAAGGCGTCGAACCGCTGATCGCCTCCAGCTCGCTGAACGTGCAGATGGGCGGCTTTGCCCCCGGCTTCAACGAGACCAACGACCAGACCCGCGAGGACCTGACCAAGGCCGAGCTGATCGCATTCCCGATCCTCGCCCTGCTGCTGCTGTTCGTCTTCCGCGGCGTCGTCGCGGCATCGATCCCGCTGCTGATCGGCGTGGTCTCGATCGTCGGCACGCTGATGGTGCTGCGGATCATGTCGACCTTCACCGATACCTCCCTCTTCGCCCTCAACATCGCAACCGGAATGAGCCTTGGCCTGGCGGTCGACTACGCGTTGCTGATGGTCTCGCGCTATCGCGAGGAGATAGGGCGCGGCGGCGGTGCGTCGCGGGAGGCGCACCGCCGCACCGTCCAGACGGCGGGACGCACCGCCGTCTTCTCCGGCCTCACCGTCGCCGCCGCGCTGGCGGCTCTGATCGTCATGCCGCAGCGCTTCCTCTACTCGATGGCCGTCGCCGGCGCGTCGGTCGCGATCCTCTCCTCGGTCATCGCGATCCTCGTCGTGCCCTCGCTGCTCGCCCTGTTGGGCACGCGCATCGACGCCCTCTCGATCCGCCGTGGGCCGGCGGTGTCCGACACCTCCGACGGGTGGTACCGCCTGGCCCGCGGCGTCATGCACCGCCCGGTCGCCGTGGCGCTGGCCAGCTCGGCGTTGCTGCTGGCCGCGGCCTCGCCCTTGCTGTGGACGACGCTGACCGGCCCCAGCTCCGAAGCCGTGCCGCCTGGCCAGCCCTCCTACGACGCCTACCGGTACCTCGAAGCGCACTATCCCCGCGACGTCACCGAAGCGGTCACCGTGACCGTCGACGGTGGCGCAGGTCCGGCCCAGCTGGCGGGCTTCCGCAGGCAGATCGAAGCGGTTGACGGGGTCGACGGCGGCTCGCCCTTCATCCCCACGCCGGGAGGGGTCGCCTACGCCAACTTCGCCCCTTCCGAACAGGCGCTCCAGGGCGGCACCCAGGACGCGGTGCACGCGATCCGTGATCTCTCGCCGCCCGGCGCGACGGCGGTGCTCGTCTCCGGCAACACCGCCGGCTTCGTCGACCAGAAGCAGAGCCTGATCGAGCACGCGCCGCTGGTGGTGGGGATCATCGCCCTGACCACGCTCATCCTCCTCTTCCTGCTGACCGGCTCTGTGCTGTTGCCGGTGAAGACGCTGGTGATGAACTCGCTGACCCTGGGAGCGACGCTCGGCATCCTCGTCCTCGCCTTCCAGGAGGGCTGGCTGCAGAGCCCGCTCGACTACACCGGCCCGAACGCGATCGAGGTGACCAGCCTGGTCTTCCTCTTCGCGGTGATCTTCGGCCTCGCCACCGACTACGCCGTCCTGGTGATAGCGCGGATCAAGGAACGGCGCGACCTCGGCGACAGCAACGAGGAGGCGGTCGCCGTCGGCATCGCCCGCACCGGCCGGGTGATCACGGCCGCCGCCCTGGCGATCGCCGTCGTCTTCCTCGCCTTCAGCGTCAGCAGCGTCTTCTTCGTCAAGCAGATCGCGATCGGGATGGCCTTCGGCGTGATGCTCGACGCGACCGTCGTCCGCGCCCTGCTCGTCCCCTCGCTGATGCGCCTCTTCGGCGAGTGGAACTGGTGGGCTCCGCGCCCGCTGCGCCGCCTCCAGGAGCGCTTCGGCGTCTCCGAGTCCGAGCCGGCCCCCCAGCCCGCCCCCGAGGCCACCTAGCGCCGACGGGCCTCGAACGTCCTCTGATTTGGACGTT
>DASSXC010000107.1:0-3453 GCA_035704205.1 Solirubrobacterales bacterium
TGGGAAGCCCTGCTGAGTCTGGACAGATTGACGTGCAAAGGGCGGGCCTGAAGGCCCGCCCTTTGAAATGGCTCAGACTTGGCTAGGCCAAGCTGGTCGTTACTGGCTTAGCTATCCCATTCAGGCGTTGCGGGGGCAACCGCCGAAGGACAACCGCCGTCACCGCCCACGGTGCACGGGAAGGTGATCGTGCCGCCGACGTTTTTGATCGTGAACGTCTGCGCTGCCTTACTACCAACCATCGTGATTTCGTAGCCGGATTCTTCGACTTTGGCGATTTTTGCTTCTTTGAAAGGAGCACTGGAGAGCGTCGGCTCAATTTCTTCCAGTTTCGCAACCGTTGCGCCGGTGTAGGTTCCGCCGTGGTCGGTCGAGTACGTCTCCATCGCAACCTGCGCGGAGTGCGCGTACTCCTTGGCCTTGGCGTCGCCGGCCTTTTCCTTCTGGTTGAAGAACGCCGGCAGCGCGATCGCGGCCAGGATTCCGAGGATGAGCATGACGACGAGAAGCTCGATCAGCGTGAAGCCGGCCTCGCTGTCGCCGTTGAGCCGGGCGCCAATTTTCGCCCGTAGATTCTGGATAAACATAGGTACCTCCTGTGGACCTATCGTCTAGCCAGAGCCCCGTCGCGTTTCAGCCACGTGGTGTCTGTCGACCCCGGTGGTAGCCCGGCCAGCTCCATAGTTGGAGCTCCGAAGGCTTTGCGCCCCCACCTCGCGGCGGGTTTGCCTTTTGCACCAGGGCACTGGCAGTATTTGCGCCTCCTGCATCGGCTATGCGGGCGCGACCTTTAGCGGTTTTCGTGCGTAGCGCTCAAAGCCCCGAGTTTTGCCGTCAGAGACCAACAAAACTTAGGCTCGCCGGTACCCAAAAGACAGACATCCAACTTCGTTCTGGACGTTTGTCGGCTCCGTCTCCGCCCTTGCCTCGACCGAAAAGGGCCCTCCAGCCCTAGCGCCTGGTGATAGGACACCGGGCGCCAGCATTGCCGGAAGGCCCTCAATGTTTCTCCGCTCACCACCGTAGCTGAACCGAGTGGCAACGACCTCGCACGACCTGTGGCTGGGAGATCGCCGCCATCGCGGAATCGGGCTGCTACTGCCCCGCCATGCAGGAAATGGTCCCGCATCGTTCTACGTTCCGGGAGCATTCGCCGGATTCCTGGCATCCGTCGTCCGCGCGCTGGGACGTGCTTGCCCGGGTGCGGCGAGCCGGAACCGTCGAGTCGCGCCAGCCCCGACTCGCCGCTGAAACCCAGGCTGAATCAGCCGACCTTGAGGATGGACACCATCGGCGCAGTCGGCTTCGTGGCTGCGATCTTCACTTCCATCACCTCCTCCCACAATTGCTAAGGATTTCCCGATCAAATCTACTTAAGGAAATGAATGTGGGACGAAGCCGTTCTGGTTTGGGTATGCGCCTAGACTTCCGCCGCCTTCAGTCAGATCAATTCGATTGGCGGAAAACGGATGGGCAGAGTCTGGATCGGCGTGAGAGAGCGGGTGGAGCACCTGCGGCGGTTGGCCGTGGTCTTCGCCGTGCCCATTCGGCTGAAGATCGTCACCGAGCTCTACCAGCGGGAAATGAGCCCGAAGCAGTTCCAAGAGGAATTCGGGGGCGGCTCGGTCTCGCGCATAGCTCAGCACTTCGAACGGCTTAGGGAAACCGGCTGGCTGCGTCAGATGTGGACCGAGGGACCAGGGGGCAAACGCCGAGGGGGCGTCGAGACCATCTATCGAGCGACCGAACTGGCCTTCTGTGATCGGCCGACTTGGGCGGCGCTGCCCCACTCGATCAAAGTCGCCTTCAGTTGGAACACCTTCAAGGAGATCGCAGAACAGTTTCGCGGGGCGCTAGAGGCAGCGACCCTCCAGGCCCGCCCCGACCGTCGCCTTACCGGCACACGTCTGCTGCTGGATCAGAAGGGCTGGACACGAGTGGCCGATGCGGTGAGTCAGGAGTTCGCGGCGCAGTTTGAGGAGCAGGAGGACGCTAGACGGAGGGTGGGTCGCACGGGCGAGGAGTTGTTCCGCATGGGCTCCCTGCTGCTGGCATTCGAGCTGCCGATCAGCGAGGGCTTTCAGTTCGGACCCGTGCTGGTGGCCGGCGATGAGCAAATGATCCCGTTCCCCGTCCGCGTCTCCAAAGTCTTCGAGGACGAGGTCTGCATGCAAATCATGGACGAGGCGAACCGAGGCGACGTAAGCGTTCCGACGTTCTACGCGAAGTACGGCAAGCGATTCGGCCTGAGCAAAAACCTGATTCGCCGTCGCTTCCAGAAACTGGTTCAGTACGGCTGGCTGAAGGTGGTCGACAGCAAGACCGGAGGAAAGAGACGTGGGGCGACAGAGTATTTCTACCGCGCCACCGGACCCGCGCTCTACGACGAAGACAAGCGGGGTCCGTGGGCTAAGGTCCCAGATGCCCTCGCCGAAACCGAGGATTGGGGAGTGTTTGAGCGACTCTCCAAGTGGGTCAAGGCCGCGATGGTGGCGGGCACCATCGTCCGCCACGACGAGACCTGTCTAGCTTGGGTGATCCTTCAGCTCGACCAGAAGGGCTGGGAGAGGGTGCTGGCGTCCCTGAAAAAGTTGCACGCCTTTGTCGTCAGGGAGCAAGAACTCGCCGAAGCGCGCTTGATGAAATCCGGCGGAGAGCCAATCTCGATGGTGGTCGCGCTCGGCGCGTTTGAAACGCCGGAGCCGATCAAAGAGCCGTAAACACCCGGCGCGGGCTGGTGCACTCGGAAGGCAACGACTGAGGAACTCACCCTTCCGCTGGGCGAGTAGTGAAACGCCTGATCCCTCTGGCGGGGCCGACTCCGCCCCAGGATGGCACGCCCTGACGGGCGTGCGGGGCTTCGTCGATCGGCCCCGCACCGGGCGGGGCCACGGCGAAGGAGGAAGCGATGAGCTACTACCCCCGACCCTGCCCAAACTGTCTGCGCCGAGCGCGCCTTCTGGCGCATCTCGCCCCCTACATCGAGCGGTTCGCTTCAGGACTCCGCGGCGACCGACTCGCGGGGCTGCTGGGCCGCGAGAACTACGAGCTGGCCGAAAGCGTGGCGCCCGACACCGCACCAGCGCTGCTCAACTGCGTGAGGGAAATCTCAGACGAGCAGTTGGAAACCGAGCTGGCCGAGTCGGGCTGCTGGTGCTGCTGCCGGCATGACCCTCGCTTCCCGGTGGGGTTGCGAGAGGCGCCCGGCGCCCCGTGGGCGCTGTTCGGCCGCGGCGACCCAACGCTGATCCAGCAGCTGCAGCCCGAGGCGGCGGTGACGATCGTCGGCGCACGGCGGGCAAGCACCTATGGCCGCGACGTGGCCCGCGAGCTCGGGCGCGACCTGGCAAGCGCTGGCCTCCTCATCATCAGCGGCCTTTCTTTCGGCGTCGAGGCTTGCGCCCATCGCGGCGCTCTGGATTGCGGCAAGACGGTCGCGGTCCTGGGCACCGG
>DASSXC010000108.1:0-8636 GCA_035704205.1 Solirubrobacterales bacterium
GATCCTCGACCCGGCCACGCTGGAGCTGGAGAACCGTTTTGAGGATCTCTACGCGGCCTGCCGGAAGGACGAGGTGCTGGCCGAGTCCGCGGCGGGCGAGCTGATCGCCTCGGAGATCGAGATCCGCTCGGGTCGGTCGGAGACTTTCGCCGCGGCGATGAGCGCCCAGCGCGAGCGGCGCAGCCGCCTCTTCGAGCTTGCCGACGGGATGGGTTTGGCGCTGGCAGCGATGGGAACGCACCCCTGGGCCAACTACCTCGACCAGCGGATCATCGACACGCCGCACTACAACCGCTTGCGGCACGAACTGGGCTGGGTGGCGCAGCGCAACAACACCTGGAGCCTGCACGTTCACATGGGCGTGCGTGGCGCCGACCGCGCGATCGCCGTCTGCGACTGGCTGCGCGAGCTATTGCCCCTGCTGCTTGCAGTCTCGGCGAACTCCCCGTTCCTGGACCGCCGCGACACCGGCCTGCACACCGTGCGGACCGAGATCTTCACCCGCACCTTCCCCCGCTGCGGCGTGCCCAGCCCCTTCGCCGATTGGCGCACCTACGCCGAGTTCGTCGGCACCCTGCAGCGCACCGGCAGCGTGGTCGAGTCGACCCAGCTCTGGTGGAGCGTCCGGCCCCACCAGGAGTTCGGCACGGTCGAGGTGCGGATCTGCGACGCGCAGACGCGCGGCGAGGAGTCATTTGGGCTGGCCGCGCTGATCGCCGCCTGCATCGCGCAGACGGCGCTCGACTACGACGAGCGCGGCTACGAAGGTGCGGGCGCGCCGCTGCACGGTCACGAGATCGAGGAGAACCTCTGGCGGGCGATCCGCCACGGGATGAGCGGCAAGCTGATCGACTTCCGCCGCGGCGAGGAGGTCGAGGCCAGGGCGGTGCTCGAGGGCGTGCTCGAGTGGACCGCACCGGCCTGTTCGCAGCTTGGGATCGAGCCGGGGCTCCCTGAGCGCAACGGCGCCCAGCGGGCCCGCGAGGCGCTCGACAGCGGGGTCTCGATCGAGGACATCTACCGCGACGCGGTGCGTGAGACGCACCGCACCTACACTGCCGCCAAACAAGCGGCCTAGGCCGTCAGAACGCGGTATCCGCGGCCCCTTATAGACTCCCGCGCCGCTAAATCCACCGGAGGAATAGAACTTGACCAGCTTCTTGACCGATTACGGAGTCGTCGTCGCGCTCGCTTGTGCCGGGGCGGCAGTTGCATACGGACTGATCATCACCCAGCGCTTGCTCGCCAAGTCGCCGGGCAACGATCGCATGCAGGAAATCTCGGGCGCCGTCCAGGAGGGCGCCAAGGCTTACCTCAACCGCCAGTACACGATCATCGCCGCAGTCGCGGTGCCGATTGCGATCGTGCTCTGGCTCCTGCAGGACTACCAGACGGCGATCGGTTTCGTGATCGGCGGCGTCCTCTCGGGGGCGACCGGGTTCATCGGGATGAATCTGTCGGTGCGCGCCAACGCCCGCGTCGCCGAGGCGGCCCGAGGCGGTGTGCCGCCGGCGCTTGACGTCGCCTTCAAGGGCGGTTCGGTGACTGGCCTGTTGGTCGTCGGTTTGGCGCTGCTCGGCGTCGCCGGCTACTTCGGCATCCTCGTCGCCACCGGCTCCAGCGACAAGGAGGCGGTCGACGCCCTGGTCGGGCTCGGCTTCGGCGGTTCGCTGATCTCCGTCTTCGCCCGTCTCGGCGGCGGCATCTTCACCAAGGCCGCCGACGTCGGCGCCGACCTGGTCGGCAAGGTCGAGGCTGGAATTCCCGAGGACGATCCGCGGAACCCCGCGGTGATCGCCGACAACGTCGGTGACAACGTCGGCGATTGCGCCGGCATGGCGGCCGACCTGTTCGAGACCTACGCGGTCACCTCGGTCGCCGTGATGTTGCTCGGCGTCCTCACCTTCACCGGCGCGGACGGCAACTACTCGCGCGAGGTGGCGATCTTCCCGCTGGTCATCGGCGGCGTCGCGATCATCGCCTCGATCATCGGCGCCCTCCTGGTGCGGACCAAAACGGACCGGGTCGAGGGGGCGCTATACACCGGGGTAATCGCCGCCGGGATCCTCTCGATCGCGGCCTTCTACCCGATCACCGATTGGATGATGAGCGACCCGGTGCGGCTCGGCCTCAGCACCGCCGCCGACGCGGTCACCGTCACCGACCTCTGGCTCTGCGCGGTGATCGGGGTCGCCGTGACGGCGCTGCTTTTTGTCATCACCGAATTTTATACCGCGACCCGCTTCCGCCCGGTCAAGTCGATCGCCAAAGCATCGGAGACCGGCCACGCGACCAACATCATCCAGGGGCTGGCGCAGGGCTTCCAGTCGACCGCGGCACCGGCACTGGTTCTGGCGCTGGCGATCCTCGGCGCCAACGAGCTCGCCGGCATCTACGGCATCGGCATCGCCGTGATGGCTCAGCTCTCGCTCTGCGGCCTGATCGTCGCCCTCGACGCCTTCGGGCCGATCACCGACAACGCCGGTGGCATCGCCGAGATGGCGGACCTGCCCGAGGAGGTGCGCGCCGTGACCGACCCGCTCGACGCGGTCGGCAACACCACCAAGGCGGTAACCAAGGGTTACGCGATCGGCTCCGCCGCGCTCGCCGCGCTGGTGCTGTTCGCCGCCTTCAAGAGCGAATTGGCGGAGGAGGCGCCGACCGGGTTCGACCTCAACGCCCTCTTCAACCTGAGCAGCCCTGATGTGCTGATCGGGCTGATCATCGGCGGCATGATGGTCTACCTGTTCGCGGCGTTCGCGATCGAGGCTGTCGGCCGCGCCGGCGGCCAGGTGGTCGAACAGGTGCGCGAGCAGTTCCGCGAGCACCCCGGGATCATGGAGGGGACCGAAAAACCCGACTACGGGAAAACGGTCAGCATCGTCACCCTGGCGGCGCAGAAAGAGATGATCCTGCCCGCCCTGATCCCGATCGCTGTTCCGGTCGTCGTCGGCCTGCTCAGCGTCAACGCGCTCGGTGGCCTCCTGATCGGCGTCATCGTCGTCGGCCTCTTCGCAGCGGTCTCGATGACCGCCGGCGGCGGTGCTTGGGACAACGCCAAGAAGCTGATCGAGGACGGCGCCCACGGTGGCAAAGGGTCCGAGGCGCACGCGGCCTCGGTGACCGGCGACACGGTCGGCGATCCCTACAAGGACACGGCTGGGCCGGCTATCAACCCGATGATCAAGGTGGCGAACATCGTCGCCATCCTGATCATCCCGATCGTCCACTTTTAGGTGTTGGCGGGTGGGAGGGGCAGGGTGCCCCTCCCTCGCCGAGCGCTGAAGAACGGGCGGTCACTGCTCGGTGGCGCCTTCTGCGTCGCTGGAGCTTGCTTGCTTCTGGCCCCGGCGGCATTCGCTGCGGCGCCGGCCAATGACGAATTTGCGAACCGGATCGACCTGAGTGGGACGTTGCCGATCGAGGAGACCGGGACGAACGTCGCGGCGACCCAACAGGCAGACGAGCATCCAGGCGAGTTTCTCTACGAACCGGCCGAACATTCCGTCTGGTTCAGCTGGGAAGCGGAGGACACCGAATGGGTGACGGTTTCGACCTGCGGGAGCGACTTCGACACTCTGCTGGGCGTCTACAGCGGCAGCTCGTTGTCCTTTCTCGAGAAGGTGGTACCCGGCAAGGAAGGTGCCCGGTTCGACTGCGCTCCCGGCGGTCAGCAGGTCACCTTCCGGGCGCTCGCCGGCACGACCTACGAGATCAGGGTGGACGGGAACCTCTCCCCCCAGCCTCCGGCCGCCACCGAAGGCTCGATCGCGCTCGAAATAGCCTCGACCCCGGCGCCAGGCAACGACGACTTCGCGGACGCGCAGGTGGTGACGTCCGAATCGTTCGACGGCGGGACTTTCTATCGGGTCGATGTTCCCGGCTTCAACTGGAACGCCACCAAGGAGCTCGGCGAGCCCGCGCACGCCGGTGACCAGGGGGGAGCCTCGGTTTGGTACTCCTGGACTGCCCCGGCGAGTGGCGAGGCGTCGGTTGTCGCCGCCTCCGGCGCACTCGAAGCCGTGCTTGGCGTCTATACCGGTACCTCGCTGAGTGAGTTGACTCCCGTTGCGACGCCGACGTACTTTCCGGGAGAAGTCGACGTGCAGGTCACCGCCGGCACCACCTATCTGATCGCCGTCGATGGAATGTTCGACGGCGGGGCCGGGATGGCTTCGATGGGTCAGCTCACCTTCCTGATCTATCTGAGGGTCCCTCCGGCCGACCTTCAGACGGGCATCCCCTTCAAGCCGGTGCCCCCTGTGGCTGACCAGGCAGCGCCGCAGACGACGATTTCGAAGTCCGTGTTCAAACGCATGCCGCCAGTCTGGGTCTTCCGCTTCAGCTCGAACGAGCCGGGGTCGACCTTCGAATGCAAGCTGGACAAACGACCGTTCGCCAAATGCCGATCCTCGAAGACCTTCAAGCACCCAAGTCCAGGCCGCCACACCCTCAAGGCCCGAGCAATTGATCCAAGCGGCAACGTCGATCCCACGCCAGCGGTTGCCCACTTCATCGTGCCCCGCAAAACTCGCGCCAAATAAATGTGACGCGTTTCTATGCGACGCTGCTCTTGGGGCTACCAGGAGCTGGGAGCGCATTGACCAGCTCGGGAGGTAGATTCCGACTGGCTTCCCAGATCTCGAAGCCCATCAGGTGTCCGTCGTCGGGGTCTCGGTCGATCAGACCCCACGAGTGCTCCTCGCTAACCGCCCGACCTCGCTCGAAAGAGAGCATGGCGATATCCACCTCTGGGTCATAGTGAACACGCATGGTGGGGCGAGGATAGCGCGGCTTGTGTCCGTTGCTTACAACGGCCATAGGCTCACAATGCGCACGGCAGATCTGTCTCGACCGTGCGGGTGGTCGTAGACGACTGCAAAGGTGCGGCCGTCGCTGGCTAAACCAGTTACACGCCACTGTGCGCGTCCTCGGTTGATGGCTCGATCTCGATGTCGGTCTTGAATTGCGCGCATCACGTCACGCGCGCTCAGATCTCGCTCGCCAAGTCGATCGGCTGCATGTTCCGTCCAGACAAAACGATCGATCCGTTGGACCGGCGAGCATCCGGGCGGGTTCGATGAGAGCCACTAACGCTTAAGGCGCCGGCGAACGATTCTCTCCCCCCGACAGTCGTCCAGAGCCGCTATGACGTCCCGCAGTCACGCGCCTCACAATCGCACGACGGGGAGGGGCGGGTGCTCCCTCCAGCTTGCTGGGTTTGCGTTTGGAGGGATAGCGGCGCCCTCCTGCTTGCTGGGTTTTTCGCCCATGACGTTCCGGTCGTCCGAGAACGTCGATGGGGCGAAAAACGGACGCCGCTGCGCTGGAGGGCACCGCTATCCCTCCCTCTCGTAAGCGATTAGGGTCCGCGCACATGGATGCTCTGATCAACGTTGCTGGCTTCGAGCAGGCGGCTGCCGAAAAGCTGGAGCCGGGAGTTGCTGGGTACTTCTTCGGCGGTGCCGGCGATGAGCTGACTTTGCGGGAGAACGTGGCGGCTTGGCAGGGGTGGCGGTTGCGGCCGCGGATGTTGGCTGGCTTGAGCCGGTGGGAGACCAGGGCGGAGGTGCTTGGTGGGGATGTCTCCATGCCGGTGTTGGTGGCGCCCGTGGCGTATCAGGGCTTAGTCGACCCTGAAGGGGAGGCGGCGATGGCCCGGGCGGCGGCTGCCGCCGGCACGGTGATGTGTCTTTCGACGCTGGCGACGATGCGGCCGCGGCCGGTTGCCGAAGCTGCGCCGGGTGGGCGGCGCTGGTTCCAGCTGTACTGCTTTCAGGACGAGGGGGTCACTCGGGCGTTGGTCGACGAGGCTTGCGATTGCGGCTATGAGGCGATCGTGGTGACCGTGGACGCGCCCCGCGGCGGTAACCGCGAGCGCGACCGGCGTACCGGCTTCGCGATTCCCAAGGAGGTTGGTGTGCCCAATGTAGAAGCGGCGCTTGGCTCCGATCGGGCGATCACGATCGAAGAAACGTTCGAGCTGATGGAGCCGGCGCTCACCTGGGACTTGCTTGCGGAGCTTGCCTCCGACTGCCGCGTGCCGGTGCTGGTCAAGGGCGTGCTTACGGCCGAGGATGCGACTCTGGCGGTCGAGCACGGTGCCGCCGGGGTGGTCGTATCCAACCATGGTGGCCGGCAGCTCGACCGCTGTCTGGCAACCGCCGACGCCCTGCCGGAGGTCGCCGATGCGGTCGAAGGACGCGCCGCGCTGCTGGTCGACGGCGGCATTCGCCGCGGCATCGATGTGGCGATTGCCCTCGCCTTGGGAGCGGACGCCGTCTTGGTCGGGCGCCCGGCCCTGTGGGGTCTCGCCGTCGGCGGGGAGGCCGGCGCCCGGCGGGTGCTCGAGCTGTTGCGCGAGGAGCTGGAGCTGGCGCTGGCGCTCTGTGGCTGCGCCTCGCCCGCCGAGTTGAAGCGCTCCCACGTGCGGAGGGCACCGGCGGCGTCCGTATATTCGGTCTGAGTGACCCGTCCCTCCGACTGATCGATGGCGCAGCGAATCCCCAGAGACGAATCGCTGAGCCGGGTGCACGGCGTCGGCGCGCTTTTTTCGGCCGCCTACGGCAACGTCGGCTCCTCGATCTACTACGCCCTCGGCGTCACCGCGGCGTTCGCCCTCGGCCTCACGCCGATCGCCTTCGTCATCTCCGGCCTGATCTTCGCCGCGACCGCGGCGACCTACGCCGAGGCGACCGTGATGTACCCGGAGGCGGGCGGCTCCTCCAGCTTCGCCCGCCACGCCTTCAACGAGCTGGTCAGCTTCGTCGCGGCCTGGGGCCAGATGCTCAACTACACGATCACGGTCGCGATCTCGGCCTACTTCGTGCCCCACTACCTGGCGGTTTTCTGGGAGCCGCTCGGCCACGGCCCGGGCGACATCATCGGTGGCGCGGTCCTGATCGCGGCCCTCGCCCTGCTCAACATCCGCGGCTCGCAGGAGTCGGCAAAACTCAACCTCGTCCTCGCCGTCGCCGACCTCGCCACCCAGGTGGTGCTGGTCGGGATCGGCGTGTTCCTGGTGCTCAGCCCGGAGGTCCTGGTCGACAACGTCCACCTCGGCGTCGCCCCGACCTGGAGCGACTTCGCCCTCGGCATCGCCGTCGGGATGATCGCCTACACCGGGATCGAGACGATCTCCAACATGGCCGAGGAGGCGAAGGACGCGGCGCGCACGATCCCGCGCAGCGTCGGCTTCACGGTGGTCGCGGTGCTCGGTCTCTATCTGCTGATCCCGGTCGTCGCGCTCTCGGCGATGCCGGTCACCCAGGACGCCGCCGGCCACTACGCGACGGCGCTCGGCTCCGAGTTCGCCAACGACCCGATTCTCGGCATCGTCGAGAACCTCGGCCTCGGCTCCGGCATGACCGAAGCGCTGCGCTTCTACGTCGGCATCCTCGCCGCGGTGATCCTCCTGATCGCGACCAATGCCGGGTTGATCGGCGTCTCCCGCCTCACCTACTCGATGGGGCAGCACCGCCAGCTGCCCGAGAGCCTGCGCCAGGTCCATCCCCGCTATCGCACCCCCTACATCGCGATCATGGTCTTCGCCGGGATCGCGATGATCACCCTCGTTCCCGGCCAGACCGACTTCCTGGCGACGATGTACTCCTTCGGCGCGATGCTCTCCTTCACGATCGCGCACGTCTCGGTGATCCAGCTGCGCCGGCGCAAATCGGGCGAGGAGCGACCCTGGAAGCCGCCACTCAACTTCCGCGCTTTCGGCACGCTAGTGCCGTTGACCGCGGTGCTCGGCGGCCTCGGCACCTTCGGCGCCTGGATCGTGGTGATGGCGCTCAACCCGCGCACCCTCTTCGTCGGGCTGGGCTGGATGGCGTTCGGCATCGCCGTCTACGTCCTCTACCGGCGCAACCAGAAGCTGCCGCTGACCGAGACCGTCAAAGTCGTCACCCCCGAGCCGTTGGGCGTGGAGGAGATCGAGTACCGCAGCGTCATGGTCGCCTTCGAGGACGACGAGCCCTTCTCCGAGGAGATGGTCGCGACCGCGGTCAAGCTCGCCTCCAAGCGCCGCCGCGGCATCCACGTCCACGCGATGCTGACCGTGCCGACGAACCTGCCGCTCGACGCCGAGCTGCGCGATCAGGAAGCGGAGGCGCAGAGCAAGATCGAGCAGGCAAAGCTGATCGGCGGGCAGCGGGTCACCGGCCACGTCGAGCGCGTGCGCCCGGGCCAGGCGGGCTACTCGATCTCCGACGAGGCGAAGCTGATCAACGCCGCCGCGGTCGTCGTCTGGTTGCGCTACCGCGACGGCAAGCCCCTCTACGACAAGACCCTGCAAACCGTCCTCAGCGAGCGCCCCTGCCGGGTCCTCGTCGTCTCCGAGAAAGGCGCCCGCGGCGCCGCCGAGGTGGCCCCGTCGCTCACCTGAGCGGGGCCTAGAATCGCCAGCGTGTACCAGCGGTCCGTCCAGCTGCTTTCCCTCGCGTTCCTCGGCTTGGGCCTGGCGATCCTCGCCAGCACCTTTGCCAACGGCGGCGGCCCACTCTCGACCGGGACTCTGCTTGGCGGTGCCTTTCTGGCGGTAGGGATCGCGCGTCTCTGGCTCAGCGGCTCCTTCCGCGGGTGGCGCGGGGGGAGGGGGGGTTCGGACGGGTGAGTCCGCTAACCCCCCCTCC
>DASSXC010000109.1:0-31728 GCA_035704205.1 Solirubrobacterales bacterium
GGGTGGACGACCTCCACCTCGAGCTTGCTGCTCGCCTCCCAGCCCAGCTCGCGGGTGTAGCCGCCTTCGAGCGCGTCGAGGACGATCGTCGAGCCGGGCGGGACCGCTTTCCCGCTCGTCGGCTCCCAGCTCCGGTTCACGTGGTCCGCCTTCCAGCAGCGGCGATCTCTCAGGCTGGCCCGCGGAACCTGGACGACCTCTTCGTTGTCGGGTGCGCCTTCGTAGGTGGGACGGTTGTCGTCGCCTATCTCGCGGAAGCAGACCAGGACCGAGCGTTCGTCGTCCTCGCGGACGAAGGGGGCGATGTCGATATCCATCCCGGAAAGATCGGGACTGGTGTCGAAGAGGTCGATCAGGTCGGACCGCCTCAACATTGCCGGGTCGTCCCGGGTCTCCTCGACCTCGATCCCCTCGAGACTTGCGGGGGAGAGCGAGGAGCCGTCGAGACGATCGAGCTCCTCCCTCGCCCGGTTGAGGTCCGTTGGCGAATAGGGGGAAGCCTCGCTTCGCCCCGCCGGGCTGTCGTCGATCGGGCCGTAGTCGAGCCAGATGACTCGCGCGGCCGGCTCGTCTCCCGCCCTATTGCAGCGCCCCAGCCGCTGTACGACGGAGGAGAACGGCGCGGTCTCGGTGATCAGAAGTCGTGAGGAGACGTCGACGCCGGCCTCGATCACCTGGGTTGCGACGACGATCGTCCCAGCGTCCCCAGGTTTGGCGAGCGCACGCTCCATGTGCTCGCGGCGATCGGGGGGGCGGAAGCGCGAGTGCAGGAGGACGGTCTCCGGACCATCCTCGCCGCGGAGCTTTTCGAGGGTGCTGAAGGCCGCTTGGGCGGCTTCCACGCGGTTGAGGACGACGATCGTTCTCGTGCCGGGTCGGTGGCGGGCCAGAGCTTGCTCGGCGATATCTCCGGGGCGGGTCTTGGGGTCCTTTTCGCTGAGGTCCAGCCTCTCCAGCGTCTTGGTGGCCGTCAGCCGCTTCACCAGCTTGCTCTTGCGGTCGGCGGCGGGAAGGCCCATCGACTCGCCGATCTCAGGCCGGTCGATCGTCTCCAGGGCTGTTTGGTCGACCGTCGCCGAGACCCACATCGTCTCGCAGGGCGCCACCGTGCCGAGGGCCGCTCGCAGGCCGTCCAGCTGTGCGGAGGTCGCTCGGGCGGGCCCCATCAACTGGACCTCGTCGAACACCCAGCGACAGTCGGCGTTGAGCAGGCCAAAGGAGACCGGCCAGGCAAAGCGGCTCTCGCCATAGCCGCGGTTGAGCGCCCGGGAGAGCAGCAGGTCGATGGTGCCGATCAGGATCTGGTCGGCCTCGGGTTTGCGGCGCCAATCGTCCTCGCGGAGGTCCTCACCGCCCATCAGGACGTGGATCGGCAACTCCTCTGCGCTCCTGCCGAGCTTCGCTCGCGTCTCGATCGCCACCTGGCGGGTCTGCTCGACGAGCGTTCGCATCGGCAGCGCGTAGACGAGGCGCCGGGGGCCGCTGCCCAGGATGAGCCGTTGGTAGAGCCAGGCGCCGAGTATTCCCTTCGTCTTGCCGCTTCCGGTCGGGACCTGGAGGATGCTGGGTGGGGTGGCCCTTTCCGCGAGCTCCACCTGGTAGCGGTAGGGCTCGAAGCCCATCGCCCCCTCGAACCACTCGGAATATGCGCTCGGTTTGTGCATCCGTAACGGAGCCCGGATGGGAGGGCCCACTCGGGTAAGCCACGTGGAGGCCTTCCGCACTTCCCTCGGTCAAGCTTCAACTGAGTCCCCTCTAGGGGCATAGGAGATTTAATCGGTATGCACTGCTATCTGTCAAGAAACTACAGATATGATGGGCCCGCGTGGACCCGGAATCTCCTTCGCAAATCGAGGGTCTTCTTGCCGCCGCGACGATCGCGCACGAGGCTATCTTCGACCTCGGCCGGCGCCTCACCGAAGTCGGCGTTGCCGGCGCGCCAACACAGGCTCTGGTCGACGAATCCGCCCGGATAGCGATGATCGAGATGCCAGGATTCGCGACTGGCGCACGCGAGCTGCGTGCCAGGTGGGACGAGGAGCGCGTGCTCGACCTGCCCCGAGCCATCCAGACACGACGCGAGCTCTTGCGCGAGGAAAAGCGGATCGAGCCACTGATGGAGGCGTCTCTCGATCGACTTCGAGAGATCGCGACGGCAATGCGCGGTTTGCTCGTTCCCTAGTTACCGGGTGGAGATATGGGCGGCCGCGGCCTTCTCATAGCGGTCGGCGAGGGCGAGCGTGGCGTCGCGGATGCCCTTGACGTCAGTCTGCTCAGCCTTTGCACGTAGTTCCCGGGCTCGCGCTCGGAGCTCGTCGGGGGTCTGATTGGTCTCCCGCAGACGCTCCTCCATCATCTCGAGCGTCCAACGGTGCCTCTCCGGGATCTCTGGCCAAGGGCGTGCCGCCATCGGTGAAAAGTGTACCCCGAGGCACGGTGTATCAGCCCAGCTTCGGGCTACTCCAGGGCTGGGCGAGGCGGTTCGCCAGGTCGTCCGCCAGGCCGTCGATCGGGACTCGGGTTTGCTCCAGGGAGTCGCGGTCGCGGAGGGTTACCGTGTCGTCTTCCATCGTCTGGTGGTCGACGGTTATGCCCCAGGGGGTGCCGATCTCGTCCTGGCGGCGGTAGCGCTTGCCGATCGAGCCGCCCTCGTCGAACTCGGCGGGGACGCGGCGGCGGACCCCCTCGAAGATCTCGCGGGCCTTCTCCGGCATCCCCTCCTTGGAGACGAGGGGGAGGATGGCGACCTTGACCGGGGCGAGGCGGGGGTGGAGGCGCAGGACGGTGCGCTGGCGTCCCTCCACTTCCTCGACGTCGTAGGAGTCGACCAGGAAAGCGAGGGTGGCGCGGTCGGCGCCGGCCGCCGGCTCGATCACGTGGGGGACGTAGCGCTCTTTGGTCTGCTGGTCGAAGTACTCGAGCTTCTCGCCGCTGAACTTGGCGTGCTGGCTGAGGTCGAAGTCGCCGCGGTTGGCGATCCCCTCCAGCTCCGACCAGCCGATCGGGAAGAGGTACTCGATGTCGCTGGTCGCCGAGGAGTAGTGGGAGAGCTCGTCGGCGCCGTGGGCGCGCACGCGCAACAGGTCGGGGCGGATGCCGAGCTCGGTGTACCAGCGCTCGCGCTCCTCCATCCAGGTCCGGTGCCACTTCTCCGCTTCGGCGGGCGGGACGAAGAACTCCATCTCCATCTGCTCGAACTCGCGCGTGCGGAAGATGAAGTTGCCGGGGGTGATCTCGTTGCGGAAGGACTTGCCGATCTGGGCGATGCCGAAGGGCGGCTTCTTGCGGGCGAAGCCGAGCACGTTCTTGAAGTTGATGAAGATGCCCTGGGCGGTCTCGGGCCGCAGGTAGACCTCGGAGCCCTCGCCGGCCACCGGGCCGACGTGGGTCTCGAACATCAGGTTGAACTGGCGCGGCTCCGACAGCTCACCGCCGCACTCGGGGCAGCGCAGCTCCGCCTCGGGGTCGCCGCCTTCGGCCTCGACCGCCTCGCGCAGATGGTCCTCGCGCCAGCGCCGCTTGCACTTGCCCAGGCACTGGACGAGCGGATCGGTGAAGCCCTCGAGGTGTCCCGAGGCCTCCCAGACCCGCGGGTGCTGGAGGATCGCCGAGTCGAGCGCGACGATGTCGTCGCGCTCCTGCAGCATCGCCCGCCACCACTCGGCTTTGACGTTGTTCTTCAGCAGCACGCCGTAGTGGCCGTAGTCGTAGGTCGAGCCGAGCCCGCCGTAGATCTCCGAGGAGGGGAAGACGAAGCCGCGGCGCTTGCAGAGCGCGACGATCTCCTCCATCGTCGCCATATCGGCGCGGGTCTCCGGTTCGGCAGCCATTGGGGAACCGTATAGCGAGGACGGCCTGGGGGGTGCCTGCCGCGCGGCGGCTGCGATAATCGCCCGCTGCAATGCCGATCTACGAGTACAAGTGCACCAACGGCCACGTCTTCGACGTGATCCAGAAGATGGCCGACGATCCGCTCACCGAGTGCCAGGAGTGCGGCGCTCCCGCCGAGCGTGTCCTGCACCCCGTCGCGATCCACTTCAAGGGCTCGGGCTTCCACAACACCGACTACGGCAAGAAGAAGAGCGGTGCCGGCGGCGGCGAGTCGAAGGACTCCGGTGAGTCGAAGGGCGGCTCGGAGTCGAAGTCCTCGGACTCCAAGTCAAGCGAGTCGAAGACCGCGACCGCGACCAGCGACTGATCCAAGCTTCTGTCGCCTTTTGGACCCTATGGGGTCATCAAGGCGACAGAAGTTCTCTATTCGCCCAGCAGCTTCTTCACGGCGCGGCGGCGCTCGGAGTCGGGGACTTCGATCGAGCCGGCCGGGCCCGGCTCGCAACCCGAGTTGGCGCCGCTGCAGAGGACGTCGGCCTTGCCGTCGCCGCCGATCGCCGCCGCGAGGATCAGCTGCGGCATCGTCAGGAAGCCCATGTCGCTGACGAAGGCCTTGGGGGCGCTCCAGCCGATTATCGGGCCCTTGACGAAGTTGTAGGGGAGGCGGAATGGGTCGGTGAGGCGGCCCTTGATGCCGCTGATCACCGCCTGCTGCGCCTTCTCGCGGTCGATGTCGTCGTAGCCGAGGGAGTAGGCGCTCGCCCCGGGGCCCGGGCAGGGGCTGGGCTTGCGGATGCGGGCATAGGTCAGCGCCTTTTCCCCGTCGAGCGTGTTCTCGCCCTCGCCCAGCCGCAGGCTCGAGCCACCCTGGCCGCCGCCGGCGCCGCCAGAAATGTCGGCACAGATCTTCACCGGCACGTCGACCTCGACGCCGCCGACCGCGTCGATCAGGTCTTCGAAGCCGGTGAAGTTGACGATCGCCACGTGGTCGACTTCGATGTCGAGGAAATCCTCGACGGCTTCGATCTCCGCCTCGGCGCCGCCGAAGGCGTAGGCGCCGTTGATCTTCTGCGGGCTCTGGCCGGGGATCTCGGCGTAGCTGTCGCGCGGGATCGAGAGTTTGCGGAAGGCGCCCCCACCGGCGCGGATCAGCATCAGGGTGTCGGCGCGGAATTCGCCGAACGAGCACTGGCCGTGGGGGACATCGCCGTGGGCCTGCTGGTCGAAGCACTCCTGCGACGGCGCCGCACCGGGCTCCTTGGTGTCGGGCGGGCGGGCGTCGGTGCCGAGCACGAGGATCGTCTGGCCGTTGAACAGCAGGAACGGGTTGCCGTGCAGGGCGGACTTGGCGTCGCCGGAGAGCTTGAAGGCCTGCAGCTGGGCGGAGACGGCGAAGGCGAGGAAGCTGAGCAGGATCCAGCCCAGTGCCGCCAGGCCAACCCATTTCAGCGTCCGCCGTACCCACGGGCGCTCGGGACGGGGGCCGCGCTCGCGCTTCGGCCCGCCGGGTCTGCCCGGCAGCTTTGGCGCCCGCCAGTCGCGATCGCGCAGGCCCGAGAGGTCCGGCTTGCGGAAGCGCGAGAGGAGGCCCTGGCGGGCTCGGTAAACCTTGTAATCGGGCGGTCCGGAGGGCCGCTGCTCGCCATCGCCAACCATGAAAGGGTTAGGAATCATGCCGATGCCCGCGGTCGTGCGCGAAATGAGCCCGAATAAGAGATGAGCCAGGCCGAAGCGATAGGCGTCGACCTGGGCGGCACGAAGATGCTGCTCGGCGTCCTCGACGGCGATTCGAAGACGGTCTGGGAGAGCCGTGAGCGCTCCGCCGGGGAGGGCGAGGACGAGCTGGTCGAGCTGCTCGTGCGCGAGGTCGAGGAGGCGCGGGCGCAGCACGGCGGAGTCGAGGCGATCGGGATGGGCATCCCGGCGACGATCGACCACGAGAAGGGGCTGGCGATCGCCGCCGTCAACCTGCCGATCGAGAACCTGCCGATCCGTGACCTGGTGATGGAGCGGACCGGCTTGCCGACCTTCGTCGACAACGACGCCAACGTCGCCGCCCTGGCCGAGCACCTCTTCGGCGCGGCGCGGGGAACCGAGAACGCGGTGATGCTGACGATCGGCACCGGGATCGGCGGCGGCCTGATTCTCGATGGCGAGATCTACCGTGGCTCGACCGGCGCCGGCGCCGAGTTGGGCCACATGGCGATCCAGATGGACGGCCCCGGCTGTCAGGGGAACTGCCCGAATCGGGGCTGCGTCGAGGCGTTCGCCTCCGGCACCGCGCTCGGTCGCGAAGGGCTTGCGGCGGCGGAAGGCAATCCCGACTCGGCGCTGGGCAAGCTGCTCGCCGAAGGCAAGCCGGTGGACGGCAAGGCGGTCACGCTTGCCGCTCAGGACGGCGATGCGACGGCGATCGAGGTCTTCGACTTAGTCGGCAGCCGCCTCGGTGTCGCCCTCGCCAGCTTCGCCAACATCTTCGAGCCGGAAGTGATCGTCGTCGGCGGAGGCGTGATGGCCGCCGGCGACCTGCTGCTCGACCCAGCGCGTCGCGAGCTCGAGGCGCGGGCGCTGCGGCCGATGAACATGACCCCCGTCGTCCCGGCCGAGCTGGGCGAGGACGCCGGGATGATCGGCGCCGCCGCGATGGCCCGGATCGAACTGGAGAGAGAGGGCTGATGCCGGGATCGCTGATCGTCTGCCCGACCCCGATCGGCAATCTCGACGACATCACGATCCGTGTCCGCGACGCGCTCGTCGCCGCCGACTACATCGCCTGCGAGGACACCCGTCGCACCGGGGGCCTGCTCGACAAGCTGGGGATCCGGCCGGCGCCGCCGCTGATCTCGATCCACGAGGGCAACGAAGCGTCGCGCGCGATCGAGCTGGCGCAGCGGATCGAACGCGGCGAGGTCATCGCCCTCGTCTCCGATGCCGGCATGCCGGCGATCTCCGACCCGGGCTTCAGGCTGATCCGCCGCTGCATCGACCGCAACCTCGACGTCACGGTGCTGCCCGGGCCCTCGGTCGTGCCGGCGGCCCTCGTTGCCTCCGGCCTGCCGACCGATCGCTGGCGCTTCGAGGGCTTCCTGCCGAAGCGCTCCGGTGAGATGGAGCGGGTGCTGCGCTCGACCGAGACCGTGGTCGCCTTCGAGTCGCCGCGCCGGGTGGGGGACTCGCTGGCCGCGCTGGCGGCGATCGCCTCCGACCGGCCCGCCGCGGTCTGCCGCGAGCTGACCAAGATGCACGAGGAGGTCTCGCGCGGCACCCTGGCCGAGCTGGCGCGGCGCTTCCGCGGCGACGTCAAGGGCGAGATCGTGCTCGTGATCGCCCCGGCTTCCGCCGACGACCACGACAAAGACGTCGGCTTCGCCGTCGACGCCCTCCGCCACCTTGTCCAGTCGGGCGCCCGCCCACGCGCTGCCGCCAGCGTCGTCGCGGCGCTGACCGGCACCCGGGCAAACGACCTCTACCGAGCGTTGACCGGAAGAGAGCCCCGACGATGAAGGTCGAGGGGAGCGCGGCGCGAACGAGCATCCATATCTGATTCTCTGCGAAGAGAGCGCCGCGCGACTTTTATGTCTTCCTACTACGTCACCACGCCGATCTACTACGTCAACGCTGAGCCGCACCTAGGCCATGCCTACTCGACGATGGCGGCTGACGTGCTCGCCCGCCACATGCGCCAGCGGGGCGAGGACGTCTTCTTCCTCACCGGCACCGACGAGCACGGCGAGCCGATCGAGACGGCTGCCGAGCGGGAGGGGGTGACGCCGCAGGAGCTGGCCGATCGCAACGCCGCCAAGTTCGAAGAGCTGATGCCGATCATCGACGCGACCAACGACTTCTTCATCCGCACCTCCGACCCGCGCCACGCCGAGAAGGTCGCCGAGATCATGCAGCGCGTCTACGACAACGGTTGGGTGACCAAGGGCACCTACGAAGGTTGGTATTGCCCGCGCTGCGCCGACTTCAAGACCGAGCGTGAGCTCGGCCCCGGGCAGACCTGCGCGATTCACGAGATCCCGCTGGAGAAGGTGCGCGAGGAGAATTGGTTCTTCCGCCTCTCCGCCTTCCAGGCTCAGCTCGAAGGCCTCTACGAGGAGCGGCCCGACTTCGTCGTGCCCGATTTCCGCCGCAACGAGGCGGTCGCCTTCATCAAGGGGGGGCTGGAGGACGTCTCGCTCTCGCGGCCGAAGCTGAAGTGGGGGATGCGGCTGCCCTGGGACCAGGAGCAGCGGATGTACGTCTGGTTCGACGCCCTGCTCAACTACGTCACGGCGCTCACCTTCGCCCGCGAGGGGGAGGATCTGACCGCGCGCTTCTGGCCGGCCAGCCTGCACGTGATGGCCAAGGACATCCTCAAGTTCCACGCGGTGATCTGGCCGGCGCTGCTCTGGGCGGCGGACCTCGAGCCGCCGCGGCGGATGGCGATCCACGGCTACCTGATGATGGGTGAGAAGAAGATGTCGAAGTCGCTCGGCAACGTGCTCGACCCCTTCGAGGCGATCGAGCGCTTCGGCGCCGACGCGCTGCGCTTCTACTGCTTCCGTGAGGTCAGCTTCGGCCAGGACGGCTCGATCTCCACCGCCGGCTTCGAGGCCCGCTACGAGACCGAGCTTGCCAACGACTTCGGCAACCTGGCCAGCCGCGTGCTGGCGATGGTCGAGCGCTACCGCGACGGCGTCGTCCCCGAGGCACAGGTCGATGCTGTGCTCGAGGAGGACTTCGAAGGCGCGGTCGAGCGCTTCAGCGAGCTGCTCGATCGGGCGGAGCTGACCCAAGCGCTGGAGGAAGTCTGGAAGCTGGTCCGTCGCCTCAACCGCTACGTCGAGGAGACCCGCCCCTGGGAGCTGGCCAAGGACGAGGCCGACCCCGAGCGCCTCGACGAGGTCCTCTACAACCTCAGCGAGGGCCTGCGCGTGACCACGCTCCTCCTCGCGCCCTACCTACCGCGTACGAGCGAGCAGTTGCTCGCCGCGCTGGGCGAGGACTCGCGCGAGCTCACCGACCTCGGCGCCCGGCCGGGCGGCCAAAAGGTCGAGCGCGTCCCGCCGCTCTTCCCGAAGATCGAGACGCCGGCCTAGTCAGGGGATGTAGACGACTGCAGCCCTACCGGCCGTGCACACGGTAGGGGCATCGCCGTTGCAGGTCACCGTGTAGGTCAGGCCGGTGGTCGGGCTGTAGCTCGTGAACGAGCTGCTTTCGCCGCCGGCGTAGTAGTCGTCGTTGACGTTCTCCACGAATGGGCAGGACGCGCTCCCGTCGCCGTACGCCGAGCCGCAGTAGCGGGCGTCGCTGGGGATTTGACCAGTAGTTGGAGTTTGCGTGGAAGGGGGTACGACGGCCGAGCTGCGCTCCGATTCGCTGCCGCGCTCGCTCAGTTCGTGTTTCAGCGCCTTGATTTCGGCTTCCTGGCGCGCATTCTGCGCAGCGTCTGCCCGTTCGCGTTCCAGCTCCGCCTGGGAGATGTCATCGCCGCCGCAGGCGACGAGGCCAAGGCCCACACAGGCGACCAGCGCCACCAGGGAGAGGATCCGACTATGACGATTTCGTGTTTGCGCTCCCGCCATGCGATTCGCGCAGGATATACCGATCAGGCATAGACACGTACCAAGGGGCGCAAGCACATATTCAAAAGTGGAAGTTGCGGCGGGCAGCCGGTTGTCCATTTTTACACTAGAATTTCTGATCAAATAGTCCCAAGTGGCTATTTGATCCGCGCTGCTGGGACTGGGCACCGGCGAGACGGGCCGATGCCAGAGCATTGAAAGGAACGAACATGATTCGCAATCTGAAGGCCATGGTCCTCGCCGTGACGGCCCTCTGTGCAGTGGGTGCGATGGTTGCCCCGGCGGCGCCGGCCGACCAGCTCACATCGGACGGTTCGGTGACAATAACGGGGAAAGACTCCAGCAAATCGACCTTTACAGGGTTCGGTCTGAGCGCCAGCTGCCAGGGGGAATACACAGTCGGGCTGGAAAACCAAACACCTCATACGTATTTCGACCCGAGCATCCTATTCGTCGCAAGGTTCACAGTTGCACCTCACTACACCAAATGCGACTCAACATCAGGTGAAAGCCAGCTCTCGAGCACACTCACAATGAACGGGTGCGATTACCTGGTCGAAATCGGCAACGGAACGGAGAGCTGGGAAGTCGTCTGTCCGGAAGGGCAGCAGATCGAAATGCACTCGTACAGCAGTTCGTCTCACTCGTTGTCGCTCTGCACAGTGAGCATCCCGGATCAGAGCGGGATCTCCGGCGGGGACGTCGAAAACGTCAAAGAAGGTGGGGTCGAAAAGCTCACAGTCAAAGAATCGCTGAGCAGCATCAACGCCACCAGGTCCGGCCTTTGCGGAAGCGGTGGAACCGAAAGTGCCGCGATGGATCTTCACGTGGTGATCAGCGGCGTGAACAAAAAAGGGGAACCGACAGGAATCTCGATTACGCCCTGATTCGTCGGCGAGGGCGGCACGCAGGCCGGGGTCACTCGACACCTGCCAGGGCGTGCCGCCCGAGTTCGTCAGGCCGGGTATAGCCGCAGAGGGCCATGGTCAGGTCGAACTCGGCGAGGACCATCTTGAGGACGGTCTCGACGCCGGGCTGGCCGCTGAGGGCGAGGCCCCAGACGTAGGGGCGGCCGAGGCAGACGGCATCGGCGCCGAGGGCCAGCGCCTTGAGCACGTCGGCGCCGCTGCGGATGCCGCTGTCGAAGAGGATCGTCAGCTCGTCGCCGACGGCCTCGGCGATCGGCGGCAGGGCGTCGAGCGAGGCGATGGCGCCGTCGACCTGGCGGCCGCCGTGGTTGGAGACGACGATGCCGTCGATTCCGCGGCGCACCGCCTCGCGCGCGTCCTCGACATGCTGGATGCCCTTGACGACTATCGGCAGCGAGGTGCGCTCGCGCAGCCAGGCGAGGTCGTCCCAGGTCAGTGAGGGATTGGCCTGGACGCCGAGGAAGTGGCCGGTCGCGGCGCCCTGGTCCTCCTCCGGGGGTTTGTCGAGCGCGGCGCGGAAGACCGGGTCCTGGAAGTAGTTGGCCACCCCCATGCCGTTGAGGAAGGGCAGCCAGGCCTGCTGCAGATCGCGCGACTTCCAGCCGGGGACGAAGGTGTCGACGGTCAGCACGATCGCCCCGTAGCCGGCGACCTCGGCGCGGCTGACGAAGCTCTCCGCCAGGCGTCTGTCATTGGGCCAGTAGAGTTGGAACCAGCGGGGTACCTCGCCGCCGGCCTCGGCGATCTCCTCCAGGGTGAAGTGCGAGTTGGTGCTGGCGATCATCGGCACGCCGACCTCCGCGGCGGCACGGGCGGTTGCCAGCTCACCGTCCGCGTGGACGACTTTCTGCACGCCGATCGGCGCCAGCATCAGCGGCGCCCGCATCGCCGTGCCCAGCACCTCGGTCGAGAGGTCGCGCTCGGCGACGTCGCGCAGCATCCGCGGCACGATCCGGTAGCGCTCGAAGGCGTCGCGGTTGGCCCGCATCGTGTGCTCGGCACCGGCGCCGGCGAAGACGTAGTTGGCCGCCCGCTCGTCCATCGCCTCGTGGGCGCGTCGCTCCTGCTCCTCGACCGCAACGGGAATCGACGGCGTCTCGCCCCCGAGCCCCCGCGCATAGATCTCCCGATAGTAATCCGCGAAATCCGCCACGCTATTCGTTCGAAAATGAAGGTTTGTGTCCCCTATGGGGGACAGAGGGCTTCATCTGGCGCGTAGGCCGAGGCGGCGGCGCCAGTCGCGGGCGTTGAAGGTGCGGGCGATGCGGCTGATCAGGCCGCGGCGGGCCTTCGTGTACGGGTACCAGGTCGGCTCGCGCTTGCCGCCGAAGCGGGCGACGATCACCGACTCCGGCCGGCAGTACTTCTTGATCCCGTACTCGCCGTGGCGGAAGCCGATCCCCGACTCCTTCCAGCCACCCATCGGCACGTCCATCAGCACGTAGTTGACGATCACGTCGTTGACGTTGACCGCGCCTGCCTCGATCCGCCGCCCGACCCGCTCCGCCCGCTCCTTCTCGCCGAAGACGGAGGCGGCAAGCCCGTAGCGGGTGTCGTTGGCGAAGCGCAGCGCCTCCTCGGCGTCGCGCACCTTCATCACGCCGACCACCGGGCCGAACGTCTCGTCGCGCATCACCGTCATCGAGTGGTCGACGTCGACCAGCACGGTCGGTTCGAAGTAGTCGCCCGGCCCCTCGACCCTCCTGCCGCCGGTCGTCGCCTTTGCGCCCTTGGCCAGCGCGTCCTCGACCTGAGCTTCGACGATCGCCCGCTGGTTGGGCGAGGTCATCGCCCCGACGTCCTTCTCCGGCGTGCGGCCGTCGGCGCCCTGGCGCAGCGCTCCGACCTCCTTGGTCAGCTTGGCGACGAACTCGTCGTAGACGGGCTCCTCGACGTAGATCCGCTCGACCGAGAGGCAGACCTGGCCCGAGTTGAACATCCCGCCCCAGGTCGCCGCGTTGGCGGCGCGGTCGACGTCGGCGTCGGAGAGGACGATCATCGGGTCCTTGCCACCGAGCTCGAGGCTGACCGGGGTGAGGGTGTCCGCGGCGCGCGCCATCACCTTGCGGCCGGTTCGGTCCGAGCCGGTGAACTGGACGAAGTCGACGTTGTCGACAAGGGCGCCGCCGGTCTCGCCGGTGCCGTGCACGCAATCGAACACGTCGGGGCCGCCGATCTCCCGCTTCCAGGCCTCGACGATCTCGGCCAGGCCCAGCGGGGTGAACTCCGAGGGCTTGACGACCACCACCGCGCCTGCCTGCAGCGCCGGGATCGCGTCGCCCAGCGCCAGCGCCAGGGGGAAGTTCCAGGGGCTGATCACGCCGACCACCGGGTAGGGCCGGTACTGGACCATCAGCTTTTTCGACGCCGCCAGCGCCGAGTGCGGTCGGACCGTTTCGTCGCCGATGAACTTGGCGGCCTTGCTCCCGTAGAAGTTGATCAGGTCGGTGAGGTAGACCGTCTCCGCAGTCGTGTCGCCGCGGACCTTGCCGGTCTCCGCCTGCATCGTGTCGAGCACGCGCTCGTGGTTGTCGAAGAGCCAGTCGCGCAGCTTGCCCAGCCAGTGGTAGCGACCGTCGTTGCCCAGCGCCTCCCACTCGGCTTGGTTGGCGCGGACCCGGGCCACGGTCTCGGCGACCTGGGCGGGAGAGTCGACGGCGACGCTGCCGATGCTCGCTCCGGTTGCAGGGTTGAGGACCTCGATCCGCTCGGCGGCGGCCCCGCTGACGCTCGCCCCGTTTACCGCCTCATCGACTTTCGGTGCCGTTCCGCTCTCCACCTGACCGCTCCCTTCAGAATTTGGCTGGCCAGCCAAGGGTATCCCAGATCGCGTGGTTCCTTATTCGCCTATGGGGCGAATAAGGAACCACGCGATGGTTGGATCAACGGGGGACCAGGCGGTAGACCGGGCCTTCGAGTGAGGCCACGTAGACGCGACCTCGCGTGTCCTCACCGAAAGAGCTCGGCGTGTCGACGCTGAGGCCGAGCTTGCGGTCGTTGCTCGCCCGCCGCAGGTGGGGGACGAGGCTGCGCAGCTCGCCCTCGCAGAGATCGGCGTAGACGTAGCGCTCGTAGAGGCTCGGCAGGCGCCGGTCGCGGACCACGTAGCCGCCGATGACCGTGCAGCTTCCGCCGCGGCTGTGCGGGTAGGCGAAGATCGGTTTGACGGTGCCGCCGGGGTCGCGCGTGCCGCTGTTGGCGCCGCGGTAGGGCGCGAATCCCTCCAGGGCGTCCCAGCCGAAGTTCGCTCCCTGGGCCGCCGCCACGGTCGTGTAGTCGATCTCCTCGAAGCGGTCCTGGCCGACGTCGGCGATCACGATCCGCGGCTGTGCGGCGGTGACCGTGTCGAAGGAAAAGCGGAAGGGGTTTCGCAGACCGTAGCTGTAGATCTCGGGGGCGGCGCCGGCGCGACGCGGGTCGATGCGCAGCAGCTTGCCGAGCAGGCTGCGGCGGCTCTGGGCGTTGTTTGGCGGATCGCCGCCGGAGCCGCCGTCGCCCGTGCCGAAGTAGAGGTGGTCGCCGAAGAACTGCAGCTGGCCGCCGTTGTGATTGGCATTGACGGGGTGGGGTATTTCAACCACTGCGCGACGAGAGCCCCGCGCGGCTCGCGTCGCGCTCTTGCGTTTGAACTCGTCGATCCGGATGTTCCCGGCCGGGTCGGTGCAGTAGACGTAGAAGCGGCGACTGACCTTGTAGTCGGGAGGAAAGGCGATCGAGAGCAGCCCGCGCTCGCCGCCGGTCGAGATCAACCCGCCGATGTCGAGGAACGGCTTGCCGAGCTTTTGCCCACCGCGCAGCACCCGCACCGTCCCACCCTGCTCGACGACGAAGAGGAGCTTGGGGAAGCCCGGCGCGCCGGTGACGTAGACGGGGCTCGCGAAGCTGCCGATCTGCTTCAGACCGACGTCTCCGCCGCCTCGCTTCAGGTCGGCGCGGTCATCGGGCGGCTGGGCGGAACCGCAGGCCGGCAGGACCAGCGCAAAGAGCAGCGCCGCGGCGCTACTTGCCGCTGTCCATCTCGCCGCCGATTTCGACGACTTCACCGTTGTCCTTCACTTCGGTGTCCGGCGGCACCTCGCTGATTTCGGTCGCGAAGGAGCCGCCCGCCTGGGTTCCGGGGGCGGTCTCGGCCCTTGCGGTGCCGCTGAGCCCCGCCCCCACCTCGTAGAAGACCTCCCACCTGCCGGTCCTCACCGCGCTCAGCTTCCACACCGCGTCCGCGGTTGCACCCGCTTTCAGCGGGCCGAAGTCGAAGGTCTTGGGGCTCGCGGTTTCCGCCCCGGCCCGTTCGGCGGAGCCGTTCAGTTTCGGGTAGTTCGCGGCGAGCGCCCAGACCGGCCGGTCGGGCTGCGCGATGCCCGGTTGCGGATCCCGGTAGCCGAATGGCAGCGAGGAGTTGCGTCCCTCCTCGCCGCCGACGGAGATCGTCACGGTCAGCGCCGGCAGGGCCTTGCCGCCGGTGTTGCGGATGCCCAGGTGCAGCAGCGTGGTTTCGCCCAGCCGCTGTTTGGTCGGGAACTCGGCGGTGACGATCTCGACCGGATAGGTGCCGGCGGTCTCGCCCGAGTCGGACGACGATTCGTCGTCCCCGCAGGCGGCGACCGAGACGGTCAGGGCGGCCGCCAGGAAACCGGCGGCAAGAGCCTGCCGGCGGGAACGCCGACCGTGTCTGAGAAGCCCTCCCAAAGCCGCCGGAACATACCATGGGGATTCGGCGCTTCCGGGCGCTTCAGAACGGGTAACGGCGGGGTTAGCGGGATCTCAACACTCGGCTAACGGAGGCCGCTGGCGCATCCCATAGACTCAAAGCACGGAGCAGGGGCCGCCCGATGCGGTCCCGCTTTGCCGGAGGAGAGATGGAAGCAGCCGCATCGATAGGCAGGAGGTTCGCCCCCGCCAAGTCGTTCTTCGAGCAAGTCGGGGACATGATGATCCTGACCGCGCGGACGATGGTCTCCGCGGTCAAGCCGCCGTACCCCTACGGCGAGGAGTTCATCGGCCAGTTCCTCTTCGCCCTGCAGCTCTGCTGGTTCCCCTTGCTGGTCTCGACCGTCGCCTTCGGCTTCGGCGCGCCCGGCCTGCAGGCGGCCAACTTCCTCACCCTGTTCGGCTCGCTCGACCGGCTCGGCGGCTTCTTCGTCCTCGCCTCGATCCGCGAGTTCGCCCCCTTCGTCACCGCGGTCGTCGTCGCCGGCGTCGCCGGCACCGCGATCACCGCCGACCTCGGCGCCCGCAAGATCCGCGAGGAGCTCGACGCCCTGCAGGTGCTCGGCGTCGATCCGATCAAGAACCTCGTCGTGCCGCGCTTCCTGGCGCTGATCGTGATCACCGGCCTGCTCGACATCTACGCGCTGATCTTCGGCATCAGCGGCGGCATCCTCACCGAGATGCTCTACAACCAGCCGCTCGGCGGCTTCTTCGCGACGCTCTTCACCAACGCCTCGATCACCGACCTCTGGGGCTCGGTGATCAAGTGCACCCTGTTCGGCGCGATCATCTCGATCGTCTGCTGCTACAAGGGGATGACTGCGTCCGGAGGCGCCGCCGGGGTCGGCCGCGCCGTCAACCAGGCGGTGGTTATCTCCTTCATGGGCGTCTTCGCCTTCAACTACGTCTTCACCCAGACGCTGCTCGCCACCAACCCCGACCTGCAGACGATTCGATGAACGCCTGGCTCGACGTCCCTCGCGGCTGGCTCGACTCCTTCGGTGAGATCGCCCGCTTCGGCTCGCGCGTCGCCGGCCTCATCTACAGCGGCCGCGTCTTGCGCTTCTTCGGTGAGAGCCTGCGCCAGGCCGGCATCCTGATCCTCGGCTCCGCGGTGATCATCTGGGGGCTGGTCTTCATCCTCGGCCTGCAGTGCGGGATCGAGGGTGCCTACCTGCTGCGCGCCAACGGCGCCCCCGCCTACGCCGGCGTCTTCTCGGCCTGGTGCGACCTGCGCGAGATCATGCCCTACGCCTTCGGCTACATGCTGGCGGCCAAGGTCGGGACCGGGATCGTCGCCGAGCTCGGCGCGATGCGGATCTCCGACGAGATCGACGCGCTCGAGGTGATGGGCGTGCCGCCGGTCACCTTTCTCGCCGCGACCCGCCTGCTGGCGGCCTGGATCGCCTTCCCGTTCATGTACCTGGTCGGGATCGGGATCATGTACCTGGCCAGCTACGTCGCCGTCGTCGAACAGATCGGCGACGTCTCCTCCGGCGGTTACCTGCTGATCTTCTGGATGTTCCAGAACCCGCCCGACCTGATCTTCAGCCTGATCAAGGGAATGTTCATGGCGACCGCGATCGTGATGGTGGGCTGCTACTACGGCTACACCGCTTCCGGCGGGCCGGTCGGGGTGGGGACGGCGACCGCCAAGTCGATGGTCCTCAACATCGTTCTAGTCCACATCATCGGGATGCTTGGCACGCTGGTGTTCTGGGGTGCCAACCCGCGAGCGCCAATAGGAGGCTGAGTACCCTTATGTCCATGGACGAGCCGAGTCAGATCCGCGACGAAGAAGAGGGGCAGGCGCTCGCCGAAGAGGCGGCGGCCGAACCCCTCACCAGCGGGCCCTACATCAGCGAGGACGGGGCGACGATGGGTCGCGATTTCGTCATCCCTGGTGTGGATCCGGCCGAGTCCGATCCCTACCGCTTCCACACCGGTCGCAAGCGCGACCACGGCAGCACCGACGCGATCGAGATCATCAACCTGGTCAAGCAGTTCGGCCGGGCGCGCATCCTCAACGGGCTCAACCTCGGCCTGCCCGAAGACCAGGTCTCGATGGTGCTCGGCCCCTCGGGCACCGGCAAGAGCGTGCTGATCAAGCACATCGTCGGCCTGCTCTACCCCGACTCCGGCGACGTCCTCGTGCACGGCGAATCGATCCCGGCGATGACCGACGACGAACTCTTCGACGTGCGCAAAAAGTTCGGCCTGCTCTTCCAGGACGGGGCCCTGTTCGGCTCGATGAACATCTACGACAACACCGCCTTCCCGCTGCGCCAGCACACCGACAAAAGCGAGGAGGAGATCGGCGAGATCGTCAACCGCCGCCTCAAGGAGGTCGGGCTGGCCGAGGCGATCTACAAGATGCCGAACGAGCTCTCGGGCGGGATGCGCAAGCGCGCCGGCTTCGCCCGCGCGCTGGTGCTCGAACCGGCGATCGTGATGTTCGACGAGCCCGATTCCGGGCTCGACCCGGTGCGCACGGCGCTGCTCTGCGAGCTGATCCGCGAGGTCCACGCCGAGAACGGCGGCTGCTACCTGGTGATCAGTCACGACCTCAACACGGCGCGGCGGATCTCCGACTTCATCGCCGTGCTGTGGAACGGAAAAATCGTCGAGTCGGGGCCCAAAGAGGAACTCTTCGACTCCGAAAACCAGTTCGTGCATCAGTTCTTGAATGCGGATGTGACCGGTCCGCTTTCGATGGATTGAGTCCCGGCGGGCGGGTCCTGTCGCGGTATAGGGGCGCCCGCCCGAGGATTCGCTGAATGGCATCGCTAGCGGCCTGGTCGGTTCGTCATGCGAAGGCGGTGATCGCCGTCGCGGTTTTCCTCGCGGTTGGAGCAGCAGTGGCGGCTACGCAGCTTCCCACCGATGCGGCTACCGACACGCTGGTCGATTCGGATACGGCCAGCTATCGGGCTACTCAGGAGGTTCGGCAGGCGTTCGGTGAAGAACCGATCGTCGTTCTTGCCCAGGGGGATCTGCAGCGACTGATCCTGACGGCGAACCTTGGGCGCTTTCTGCGCCTGGAGGGGTGCCTCTCGGGCAAGGTGCCCAAAGGCGCCGAGCCGATTCCGGGGCCCTGCGCCGAACTGGCTGAACTGGATCCGGTCGAGTCGGTGGTCGGGCCGGCGACCTTCCTCAACGAGGCGGTGATCCAGATCGATCGCCAGCTTCGCCGCCTCGCCGCGACCGTGCCGCCGGCTCGGTTCCGCGAACTGATCCTGCAGGTCGCCGCCCGCTACGGGATTACGAGCACGCCGAGTCTGGCGAACCCCAACTTCCTCGCTGCCGTCGTTTTCGACCTGCGCAAAGCCCGGGGAACGCCCAAGGCTCGGTTGTCCTACCTCTTCCCGAACAACCACTCGACGCAGATCGTCCTGCGGTTGCGCCCTGACCTGAGCGAGTCCGAACGTCACCGGGCCATCGAGGCGATCGAGGCGGTCGTCCGCGACCCGGTCGCGCGGCCGGAGTGCAAGTTCAAGGGCAAGCCCGAGCGCTGCTTCCAGCCACACGGCGGCCGCTTCGTCATCTCCGGGGTGCCGGTCGTGGTCGACGCGGTGACTCGGGCGCTCAAGGACGCGTTGCTTGTCCTGCTCGGCGTTGCGCTCGTGGTCATGGCCGTTGTCCTTTTGCTCGTCTTCCGGTCCCAATGGCGGCTACTTCCGCTGGCGATGGCTCTGATGGCCGCTGCCCTGACCTTTGGCCTCTTTGGCCTTGTTGGTGGTTCGCTGACCATGGCCTCGATTGCGGTCCTGCCGATCCTGATCGGTCTCGCCGTCGACTACGCGATTCAGCTTCAAGCTCGCTACGACGAGGCACTTGCCCTTGGCGCCAACCCAGGCGTTGAGGCAGCAAAGCTCGCCGCTGGCGGCGGGGGGCCGACGATCGCAACGGCATGTCTGGCCACTGCCGCTGGTTTCCTCGCCCTACAGCTTTCTCCGACGCCCATGGTCCGTAGCTTTGGCTTGCTCCTTCTGGTCGGCATAGGCATCGCCTTTGCCCTCGCCTTCGTCGCGGGTTTCGCGGCTCTGAGCCTGCGTACCCGAGCGGGAGTGTCGGGTGTCGCTCCGCAGGGGGCGGGAGCGCCGGGTCTCCCTCCGCGCGCTGGGTTTTTCGCCCGGCGAGTCAGCGGCCGTCCGAGTTCGTGGTTGGGGCGAAAAACGGGACGCCGCGCGACTCCGGGAGACCCGACGCTCCCGCCGTCGCTGCAGCGTGTCCTCTCTGTTGCGCAGACGTATCCGCAGAGGGTTCTGGCGCTCGGCTTAGGACTGGCGATCCTCGGATGGGGCGTCGGAACCCAGGTTCCCATTCAGACCGATATCGAGGAGCTTGCGCCGCAGAAGGTTGACGCCGTCCGCGAACTCAATGAGCTGCAGGACATCACGGGTGTCTCCGGCGAGCTCGATGTGAGTGTGAGGGCAGATGATCTGACCGATCCGGCGACCATCAGGTGGATGGCTGACTTCAAGCGGCGAGTCTTGGAGGCCGGAGGGTTCTCTGGCGCGAACGCAAGCTGCAAGACGGCTGAAGTCTGTCCGGGGCCGGCGTTGTCGGACTTCGTCACCGGAGGTGGACTCACTGCCCCCACCGGGCCGCTCACTCGTCGCGGCATCCGTTCGGCGCTTGGCCAGATACCTGCGTATGACCTGCGGCAGGTGGCCACCGTCGACCCGGAGACCGGCTTGCCAGCGGGAACCGCTCTGTTGGGGTTCGGGATTCGGGCGCAGTCGCTGGATGACCAGCAGGCGTTGATCGGCCGGATTCGAGATGAGATTGGGGAGCCTGGGACGAAAGGTGGGCCGCCGCCCGGTGTGCAGGTGGAGCTGGCGGGGTTGCCGGTGATTGCGGCTGCAGCGGCTTCGGATCTGTCTGACAGCCGTTACCTGCTCACGCTTGCCGGCCTGATCGCGGTGGCACTGGCGCTTCTCGCGGTCTACCGATCTTGGTCTCGCGCGCTGATCCCACTGGTGCCGATCGTGACGGCCACCGGGTGGTCGGCGCTTGTCCTGTGGTTGACGCGGGTGCCGCTCAATCCGATGTCCGCTGCCCTGGGGGCGTTGACGATTGCGATCGCCACCGAGTTCAGCGTGATTCTTGCTGCGCGGTTTCGTCAGGAGCGGCGGGCTGGGCGTGAGCTCGAGGCGGCTTTGGAGAGCGCTTATACCCGGACCGGTGCCGCGGTCCTGGCCTCTGCGGTCACCGCGATTGCCGGGTTCGCGGTGCTGATCGCCAGCGACGTGGGGATGCTGCGGGACTTCGGGTTCGTCACCGTGATCGATCTGACCGTGGCGTTGTTGGGCGTGATGATTGCGCTGCCCGCGACGCTCGCTTGGGTCGAGGGGAGAGGCGGGTGAAAGACCGCTACTCGATCCTGGTGGGCGTGCTCTTCGCTGCGATCGTGGCGATTGCTTTGATCAGCGGCGTGCCGGGTGGTGGGGGGACGTTGGGGCTCGATGAGCAGCCGGCTCGCTGGGCCTTGCCCGAGTTTGCGGTTCCCGACGCGGCTGGGGAGCTTGAAGGCGATGCGAACGTCGCGCAGGACGACTGCTCCGCGGGAGAGCTGCCGTGTCCGGCGGATGCGCGTCGTACTCCCGCCTGTCAGGTGCGTACGCCAGGTGCGATTCGGGTTTGCGATCTCTTCGATCGGCCTCTGGTGATCTCGTTCTGGTTCAGCAAAGGCGGCGACTGCGTCGATCAGCAGAACGTCGTCAGCCGGGTCTACTCGCGCTACCGTGGTCGGGTGAATTTCCTCTCGCTGGACATTCGCGACGATCGCGACACCGTGCGTGAGCTGATCGGGCAGCGGCGATGGGCGATGCCCGTCGGCTATGACCGCGACGGCGCCGTTGCCAGCCTCTACCGCGTGGGCGGCTGCCCGACCTTCGCTTACGTCTATCCCGGTGGGACGCTGGAGAGTGCCGGCATCGGCAGCCTCACCGCGGGTGGGCTGGGCGACCGGGTTGAGCGGCTGCTCCGCGCCAGCGCTGCCGCGGAGACGAGCTGATGGTCGCTGAGGCAGCCGGTGCGGAGTGGGGCTGGGAGCCGTCGCCGACCTCTGGTCGGGTGGCCCCGCACGTCGCCGCCGAGTTCCCCGGCCTGGGGATCTCCTGGATCGAGGTCGACGGTCGCCCCGGTCGCAGCCCCGAGCCGGTGGAGCGCCGCCTCGACGAGACCTCCGATCGGTTCTACGGCGCCCACGCGATCCACATGCGCGAACGGCCGATTCCCTGGGCCTACCGGGTCTTCTTCCGTCAGATCGGGCTCGACCCCGATCGCACCCGCACTCCGGTGGAGCAGCTCGCCCTCGACCGTCTCCAGGATGGCGGCTTCAAGACCCACGGGTTGCCGGCCGACGCGCTGACGATCGCCACCGTGGAGACCGGGGTCGCACTGCGTGCCTTCGACGCCGAGCGGATCGAAGGCTCACTCTGCATCCGTAGCTCAGCTCCGGGTGAGTCGTTGGAGGGCAGGCCGGGAGAGCTCTCGCAGGGGACGCTGATCATCGCCGACGAGCGGGCGCCCGCCGGCCTGCTCTTCGGCGCCACCGGCGAGGGCCGCGGCGTCCGTCGCGGCACCCGCCGCATCGCGATCGCCGCGGTGCAGGTCGACGGCGTCCCCCAGATCGCCGTCGACGAGGCGTTGTGGATGGTCGCGGCGACCCTGGAAGCCGCCTAGCGGCTTAACGCGACGATTGCGATTGGATCGTGGTCGTGATCTACACTCGTTCTCGGGCCATGCCGGAACTGCTCGAACGACAGACGCGCACCGCGCTGCGGATCGATGGCGACGAGCGGCTCGCCAGGGTGGAGCTGCGGCGTCAGATCGGCCGTTTGGAAGCGCAGCTCGGCTCGCTGGTCGCCGAGGCCTTTCCGCGGCTGCGGCTCGACACCGGTGTCGCCGCGGTCTCGAGCGAGCCGCGCGCGCTCGGCCTGGGCGACCTGGAGGCGGTCCGCGACTCGCTCGCAACGCAAATCGGCACCGCCCAGCGCCAGTTGCGGGAGCAGACCGAGCTCGAGACCCGCAACCGTGAGCTGCTCGAGCGGATGCTGGCCGATCCGGCCGGCCACAGGTGGCTGCGAATTTCGCGTGCCGACGTCGGTGAGCCCGGCTGCGGTCACTGGCACTCCCGCCCGCGGCTGGGGCCACTCGGGATGCTGATGGGCTGGTGGCGGGTCAGAATCTCCTCGGGATGCCCGTTAGCCGGGCGGCTTGCGGCCGTTGACCGATAGGAGGAAGGCAGCACCGCGAGGCGACGATCGCCCCCCCGCGCCCTGGGGCGCGTTCCCGCTCGCCGAGCTGACGGTGCTCGCCGGCATCGTCGCCCTCGTCGTCGGCGTCGTCAGCAGGAGCCCAACCGCGATCGGCCTCGGCGTGGTCCTCGCCGGCCTGGGCGGCCTGGAGGTCTCACTCCGCGAGCACCTGGCCGGCTACCGCTCCCACACGACCCTGCTGGCCGGCACCGTCTTCGTAGTAATAACCGGCGGCCTCTTCTACCTGGCCGGCCTGGTCCTCGCCGTCTGCCTGGCCGCCGGCGCCGCATCCTTCGCAGCTTCCTTCTACCTGCTACGCCGAGCCTTCCAACGAGCCTCCGGTGGCCTCTCCTTCAAAGCCGGAGGCCTGCGGGGTTAGTCCCTGGACTTAGACCTCAGACCAAGACGGTGTCCCGCGAACGCGGCGAAAGAGCGGACGTCAACAGTGCCCGCTGACGCGGCGTAAGCGTCCCGAGGCGCTTGTTCTCGCTCAGCGCCAGCGCCTGCAGCAGCTTGCGTGCCCGCGTCCGGCCCCAGCGGCGCTGGCTGGTCAGCAGCTCGGCCAGGGTCATGCTCTCGGTCTCCCAGGGGCAGTCCTCGATCACCTCCGCCACCTCCACCTCACCACGGCCGATCGATCGCTTCAGCTCCGCCCTGGCGAGTCGCACGCGGTTGGCGCGAGCCAGGGCCTGCATGTGCTGGGGTGTCTGGTTCGCGGTTGCGCTCGGTGAGGCAGGGGCGATCGATACAGCTTCCACTGGGGCTCCTCCCAACTAGGGGTTTCTTGACTGGTTTCCTGTGCCGGCTGCAAAGGCTCGCTCCGGCTGAGTTGAATGCCACCGCCGCTTCCTCCTGACCCGGATGCGCGGCGAGGTGGGCAAGCTACGCGCTGGGGGCGCCGAGCGTCAACCCGGAGCCGGCGAAGTGGCGACGGCCCGTTCGCTAAGAGCATCTTTTTCTCGCAGTAATCGTCTTGTCCGGAAATGGACAAGGCCGAAACTACCCCCACAGGGGTATGGATAGCCGCCTACGTACGCGGAAGCTCAGGGAAGTCCTCGATGGTCCGGGCGATTGTCTCCAGGGCGCGATCGAGGTGCTCGCGCTCGTGGGTCGCCATCAGGCTGGTGCGCAGCAGCGCCCCGCCCGGCGGTACGGCGGGGTGGATGGCGACGTTGGTGTAGACCCCGGCGTCGAAGAGCGCCTTCCAGAGCAGCACCGCCTGCCAGTCGTCGCCGACCATCACCGGCACCACCGGCGTGGTCGCGACCGAGCCGTCGGGCAGCGTGCCGGGCTCGACCACCTTTAGGCCCAGATCGCGCAGGCCCTCGCGCAGGTAGATGGCGTTGCCGAGCAGCGCCTCGAAGAGTTGCGGACCATCGGAGCGGATCACCCGCAGCGCGGCCAGGGCGGCGCCAACCGCCGCCGGCACCGCCGAGGCGCTGAAGACGAAGGAGCGCGAGGCGATTCGCAGGTACTCGATCACGTCGGCGGGGCCGGCGATGAAGCCGCCGCAGGAGGCGAGGCTCTTGGAGAAGGTCCCCATCCGCAGGTCGACCTCGTCCTCGAGGCCGAATAGCTCGCCGGCGCCGGCGCCGCGCGCCCCCAGCACGCCTGCGCCGTGCGCCTCGTCGACCATCAGCCGGGCGCCGTAGCCGCGGCAGAGCTCGACGATCCGCGGCAGGTCGCAGACGTCGCCCTCCATCGAGAAGACCCCGTCGACGACGACCAGCACGCCGCCCTCGGCTTCGCCGGCCCGCTGCAGCATCTTCTCCAGCTTGTCCATGCGGTTGTGGCGGAAGGGGCGCAGCTTGGCGCCGGAGAGCTTGCAGCCGTCGAGGATCGAGGCGTGGTCTCCGGAGTCGCAGATCACCGTGTCGCCTGGCTCGAGGATCGTGCCGATGCAGCCGACGTTCGCCTGGTAGCCGGTGGTGTAGACGATCGCCTCCTCGGTCTCCATCCACTGCGCCAGCTCGCGCTCGAGCTCGACGTGCAGCGGGGTCGTCCCGTTGAGCAGGCGCGAGCCGGTGACTCCGGTGCCGTAGGTCTCCAGGGCGTCGCGGGCCGCCTCCTTGACCCGGCTGTCGCCGGTCAGGCCGAGGTAGTTGTTGGAGCCGAGCATGATCGTCTCGCGGCCCTCCATCTCCACGACCGGGCCGGCCTCCGAGGTGAGCAGGCGGAAGTAGGGGAGGAGGTCGTGCTGCTTGGCGGCTTCGAGCTGCTCGAGCCGGTCGTGGCTGCGGGCCTTCTCGAAGACGTCGACGGGGGCCTTCGCGGTTTCGCTCATGCTCGAAGTGTAGGTTCACGGCCCGTGGCAAACGTGCAAATCCGCCCCGTCCGCTCGCGGCGCGAGCTGAAGCGCTTCGTCAAGGTCCCCTTCCATCTCCACCGCGACCACCCGCAGTGGGTCCCGCCGCTGATCTTCGACCGCATGCAGTTCCTCAACCGGCGCAAGAACCCCTGGTTCGAGCACGGCGAAGCGGAGCTGTTCGTCGCCGAACGGGACGGGCAGCCGGTCGGCCGCATCAGCGCCCAGATCGACCACGAGTGGGACAAGGTCCAGGGTGGCAGCGACGGCATGTTCGGCTTCTTCGAGACGATCGACGACGCCGACGTGGCGGCGGCGCTGCTCGGTGCGGCCGAGGACTGGCTCGCCGAGCGGGGACGCGGGCGGCTGCTCGGGCCGATGGACTTCACCACCAACGACGAGGTCGGCATCCTGATCGAGGGCTTCGAGCTGCGGCCGATGATCCTGCAGAACTGGCACCCGCCCTTCTGCAAGGAGCTGCTCGAGGGCCTCGGCTACGGCAAGGCCATGGACCTGCTGATGTGGTACCTCGAGCTGGGCAAGCTCAAGGAAGGCGACCAGTTCGCACCCGAGATCCACGCCGCCGCGGAGAAGGCGCTCCACGACGAAGGGATCGCGATCCGCAACATCGACAAGGGCAACCTGCGCGAGGAGATGCGCCGCTTCTCCGCGGTCTACAACGAGGCCTGGGCCGACAACTGGGGCTTCGTCCCCGCCACCGACGCCGAGATCGAGTTCCACGCCAAGCTGCTCAAGCAGGTGATCGACGAGGACTGGGGCTTCATCGCCGAAAAGGACGGTGAGACCGTCGGCGTCGCCTTCACCCTGCCGGACGTCAACCAGGCGCTGGCGAAGACGAAGGGCCGGTTGCTGCCCGTCGGCTGGCTCAGGTTCCTGATCGCGAAACGCAGGATCGACCGGGTGCGGGTCTTCGCCCTCGGCGTCAAGGACGAATACCGCCACAGCGGCGTCGCCGCCGGCCTCTACCTGAAGCACCTCGCCGCGGCCAGCCCCGACGGCGTGCCCGCCGGGGAGACCGGCTGGATCCTCGAGACCAACGGGCCGATGAACCGGGCGATGGAAGGGATGGGCGGGACCGTCGTCAAGCGCTACCGCATTTACGAGAAGGCGATTCAGCCGTCTTAACCGCGCAGTTTCCGGGTTTACCCTGGGTTGGCGCTGATCGCATCGCTAAGGTCGCTCCGGTGAGTGAGTTTGAGCTTGAGCCGGTTCGTGTCCGCGTGGTGGAGCGGGAGGCTTCCAATGCTCTCGCGCTCAGGGAGGCGCGGACGGCGGCGATAGCGGCTGTTGGCGGCGTTCTCGCCGGGGCGGCGACGGTGGCGACCGTGCGTGCCGTGGCCAGGAAGTCTTCCGGGCGCCTGTTGCCCGGCCGCAAGCGCCAGCCGAAGGTCGTCGCCAGCCGCTCCTTTCTCGTGGACGTGCACCTGCTCGGGAAGTGAGTACCTACGGGCTGGAGGTCAGGCCGGTCTCGCCGTTCCGGCTGCCGACGTACAGCAGCGAGGATCGGACGATGCGGGTCCGGGACGGAGTCCTTTCGCGTTTGTTGCGGGTCGAAGAGAGTCCGGTGCTGGCTCGGGTCTGGGAACCGGGCCGGGGCCGGGTCGCACTCCGCGCCGAGTCGGTCGACCCGGCCGCGGTCGTTCCACCGCTCGACGTCCGCCCCGCCGGCGCGGCCCAGCTTCGCCTGGCTACGGAGCGGATGCGTTTCGCGCTCGGCGTCGACGACGATCTCTCCGAGCTCTACCGGCGATTTCGCCGCGACCCGCTGCTCGGTCCGCTCTTGCGACGCCGGCCCTGGCTACGGCCGCGCCGCCGGCCCTGGGCCTGGGAGGCGCTTGCCTGGGCGGTGGTCAAGCAGCTGATCGAGAGCGAGCGGGCGGCGGTCATCCAGCGCCGCATCGTCGGGCGCTGGGGCGAGCGCCTGGGTCGGGAGCGGGGGGCGCTGCGCGACGTGCCGGGGGCGCCGACGATCGCCGGCCGGGCGCCGGCGGAACTCGCCTCGATGGACCTCTCGCCGGCCCGCTCGCTCGCCCTGCGCGCGGTCGCCCGCGAGATCGCCGCCGGGCGCTGCGACCCCGCCGACCCGCTCGCCGACCGCCGCCTCCTCGCCATTCCCGAAATCGGCCCCTGGACCGTGCAATGCCTGAGCCTGTTCGGACGCGGCGACCCCGATTCGCTGCCCGCCGGCGATCTGATCTACCTCAAGCTCGTCGGCCGCCTCGCCCGGCTCGGCCGCCGCGCGACGGTCGAGGAGGTCGAGGAGTTCTACGCGCCGTACGAGCCCTTCCGGGGTTTGGCGGGGCTTTGGACGATCGGCCTGTACAGATAGACGCAGATTTCAAGCGGGCGGGCGCGCTGCCGATAGGCCCGCATGGAACCTGCGGGACCGGGTGACGGCTGGCCAAAAGAGAGGGTTACCGAGTTTCTCGACGAGATCTCCTCGGCTGGTGACGACTACCGCCGTCTGGTCGAGCGCCTGCCGGCGATCGTCTACTCCTGCGAGGTGGGGGAGCGGGGACGCTGGCGCTACGTCAGCCCCCAGGTCGAGGAGATCCTCGGCTACAGCCCGGAGGAGTGGATGGCCGACCCCGGTCTCTGGGCCGAGCGACTCCACCCCGAGGACCGCGAGCGAGCGCTCGAGCAGGAGTCCCACAAGGTCGCCGTCGAAGGCAGCACTCCCCCTGTCGATTACCGGATGATCACCCGCGAGGGCAACGTCGTCTGGATCCTCGACGAGGCGGTGCTCGAGCCCGACGGGAGCGGCACTCCGGTCTGGCACGGCGTCCTCTACGACATCACCGAGCGCAAGCTCGCCGAGCAGGAGCTGCACCGGGTGGCGACGCAGCAGGCCGCGGTGGCGCGGCTGGGTCGCCACGCGCTGCAGGACGGCGATCCCGGCAGACTCGCCAAACAGGCGGTACCGCTGATGACCGAGATAGAGGGGGTCGAGGCAGCCTGCGTCTGGGAGGCGGGGCGCGAGGGGCGCCGCCTGCACCTCCGGGCCGGACTCGAGGAGCGCGGCGGCGGCGCGGAGCGGCGCGCCTCGGCGGCCCGCGACTCACACGCCGGTGCGGCGCTCGACTCGGGCCTGCACGTGATCGTCGACGACTGGTCCAGCGAGCGTCGCTTCTCGATGCCCCCGGCGTTGCGGGTGCTCGGCGTGCGCAGCAGCCTGGCCGTGCCGATCGCCGGCAAGGACCGTCCCTACGGCGTCCTCGACATCCACTCGACCGAGCCCAGCCGCTTCACCCCGCAGGACGTCCACTTCGTCCAGGCCTCCGCCAACGTGCTCGCCGATGCGCTCGAGCGCCACAGCGCCGACGAGGCGCTGCGCCACCGGGTCCTGCACGACTCGCTCACCGGCCTGCCCAACCGGCTCAGCTTCGTCGACTCGCTGCGCGACGCCCTGCGCCGCAGCGTCGCCTCCGGCTCGCCCGTCGGCATCCTCTTCCTCGACCTCGACCACTTCAAGCTGATCAACGACAGCATCGGCCACCATGCCGGCGACGACCTGCTGCAGGCGGTGGCGCCCCGCCTGCGCGCCCACCTGCGTCCCGGCGACATCGTCGCCCGCTTCGGCGGCGACGAGTTCGGCATCCTCGTCGACCGCCTCACCGACGAGGACGAGGCGCAGGCGATCGCCGATCGCGTCGCCGGCGCCTTCTCCGAGCCCTACTCGATGGGTGGCGCCGACCACTTCGTCACCGCCAGCATCGGCATCGCCGTCGCCCGGCCCACGGGCCGGGAGCCGGTCGACGCCGAGATGCTGATCCGCGACGCCGACGCGGCGATGTACCGGGCCAAGGAACGGGGCCGCGGGCGCTGCGAGGTGTTCGACGCGGCGATGCGAGCCCGCGCGGTGCGGCGGTTGGAAACCGAGCGCGAGCTGCGCCACGCGCTCGATCGCGACGAGCTCGAGCTGCACTATCAGCCGGTGATCGCGCTCGGCAGCGGTGAGATCACCGGCCTCGAGGCGTTGGTGCGGTGGAACCACCCCCAGCGCGGCCTGCTCGACCCCGGCGAGTTCGTCTCGATCGCCGAGGACAGCGGCCTGATCGAGCCGATCGGGCGCTGGGTGCAGGAAACCGCCAGCCGCCAGGCGCTCGGCTGGCACGAGCTGCGTCCCGACCAGCGGCCGCTTGACGTCGCCGTCAACCTCTCGGCGCGTCAGGTGGCGCACCGCGACCTCGCCGACACGGTGCGCGAGATCCTTGCTCGCACCGGTCTCGACCCGGTCAACCTGCGGCTCGAGGTGACCGAGAGCGTCCTGGTCGAGGAGTCGGCCAACGCCACCGCGACGCTGGAGGCGCTGAGTGAGATCGGCGTCCGCCTCGTCCTCGACGACTTCGGCACCGGCTACTCCTCGCTCGCCTACCTCAACCGCTTTCCCTTCGACGCGCTGAAGATCGATCGCTCCTTCGTCGAGGGGCTGGGGGTCGAGCAGGAGCGCACGGCGATCGTCGAGGCGGTGATCGGCATGGCCCGGGCCCTCTCGCTCGATGCGATCGCCGAGGGAGTAGAGAACGAGGATCAGCTCTCCGAGCTGCGCCGCCTCGGTTGCGACTTCGCCCAGGGCCACCTCTTCTCGCGACCGCTCGCCCCACAGAAGGTGACGAGCCTGCTGCGCGAGGGGGGCTTCGAGCTACTCGGGGATCTCGCCCGCTAGGTACTCGTTGCTCAGCACTTCGCCGGTCGTCGGCCGGCTGGAGATCAGTTCGTTCTCCTGCATCCAGGCGATGAACGCCTTCCACTCGGCCGGGTCCATCGTGCCCCGCTGGGAGAGGAGTGGCAGGGTCGCGTCGACCTCGGCTCGGGTCAGTTTGGGGTCGAGGTCCTTGTTGGCATCGAGCAGCGCCTCGGTCGTCGCGTCCGGGCTCTTTACCGCGGCGGCCGTTCCGCGCGCCAGCGCCGCCAGGAAGAGGCGGATCGCCTGCGGGTCCGTTTCGAGCCGGTCGCGCCGGGCAACGAGGACGAGCTCGTCGTAGGTCGGCACGCCCAGCTTGTCCACCGGGGTGACCACGGGGTCCTTGCCGCGCAGGCGCAGGTCGACGCCCTCGACGTTGCTGAAGCCACCGAGCATCGCCTGCGCTCGCCCGCCGACCAGAGCCGGCAGCAGCCCGTAGCCGACGTTCACCTCCTCGACGTCGGAGGGCTTCAGCTTGGCTCGCGCGAGGATCGTCTTCAGATAGGCGTCCTGGTAGGGGATGCCGGCGGTGGCGATCGTCTTGCCACGTAGGTCGGCGACGCCGCCGATCCCGGACGTCTTTAGCCAGATCAGCGAGGTCAGCGGGCGGTCGATCAGGGCGCCGACGGCGACCACGTCGAGCCCCTGTTCGCGGGCGAGCAGGACCTCGGGCTCATAGGAGATCGCCAGATCGGTCTGGCCCGCGGCGAGGAGCTTGATCGGCGCCGCCGGGTCAGACGGGGTTTGGATCGAGACGTCGAGGCCGGCGTCGGCGAAGTAGCCGAGCTTCTCGGCCATGTAGATGCCGGCGTGATCGGGGTTGGGGTAGAAGTCGAGCGTCAGGCTGAGCGGTTCGGCCGCGGCGCCGGTTTCGTCCTCGCTCTTCTCGCCGCAGGCGGCCAGGGTCAGGGCCAGAGCAAGGGCGATCAGGGCGACAACGGCGGCGATCGCCGGGGGGCGGAGGGACTTCATCCCCTGCTTTCTATCGCCAAGTGACGACGCGACGCTCTGCGAAGGCCACCAGGGCGTACAGACCGATGGCGATCGCGGAGAGGAGAAAAGCCGCGGCAAACACCCGCGCCGTCTCCAGCTGAGCGTTGTCCTGCAGGATCAGGTGACCGAGCCCGGAGTCGGCCCCCACCCACTCGCCGAAGACGGCGGCAATCGGGGCAAACGTCACGCCGATCTTCGCCCCGCTGAAGGTGAAGGGAAGAGCGGAGGGAGCTTCCAGTCGCCAGAGCAACTGGCTGCGAGAAGCATCGAGCGTGCGCATCATCTTGGTCGCCTCGGGGTCGACCGAGCGCAGACCGTCCGCGGTGGCGACGGCGATCGGGAAGAAGCAGACCAAGGCGACCACGGCCAGCTTTGGGCCGATCCCGTAGCCGAACCAGATGACGAGAATGGGGGCGAAGACGATGATGGGGATTGCCTGCGAGCCGACGATCAGGGGGTAGAAGCTCAGCCGCAGCGCCTCGAAGGGCCGCAGCAGGAAGCCGAAGCCGAGGCCGAGGACCAGCCCGCAGAGGAAGCCGAGCACGATCTCCTGCACAGTGACCCAGGCGTTTTCGGCGAGCAGCGAGCGGCTTTCCCAGAGCGCCTCGGCGATTTCGGCGGGGGAGGGGACGAGGATCGGGTCGAGTCCGAGCAGATCGGCAAGCACGCCGGTGCTCGCCGCCAACTGCCAGAGCCCGACCAGGGCGACAAGCGATGCCAACGGCAGCAGCCAACGCCCCGTCCCCCCAAATCGCGTGGTTCCTTTTTCAAACATGATGTGACTAAGGAACCGCGCGATTGGAGGCGGCTTGCAGGGCGCGCATCGCCCGCTCGCGCAGGGCGACGAAGGCGGGGTCGGTGACTGCGGCGTCGCGGTCCGCCGCGCGCGGAGACGGGGGGGTCAGCTCCTCGACCACGCGGGCCGGCCGCGCCGAGAGCACGACAACGCGGTCGCAGAGGTAGAGCGCCTCCTCGACGTCGTGGGTGACGAGGACCACCGTGCGCGGGTCCGCGGCCAGCGCGGCGGCGAGCCAGCCCTGCATCTCGGCGCGGGTGATCGCGTCGAGCGAGGCGAAGGGCTCGTCGAGGGCGAGCACCGGCTTGCCGGCGACGAGGGTGCGCAGGAAGGCGACCCGCTGGCGCATTCCGCCCGAGAGCTCGGCCGGCCGCGTGCGCTCGAAGCCGGCGAGGCCGAAGCGCTCGAACAGACGCCCCGCCCCGGCCCGCGCCTCGCGCCGGCGGACGCCGCGGTTGCGCAGGGCGAGCGCCGCGTTGTCGATCGCGCTGAGCCAGGGCAGGAGCATGTCGCGCTGGGGCATGAAGGCGCAGCGGGCCAGGCGGGCGGCGGGGTCGGTGGCCCCGCCGACGGCGACGCTGCCACCGCTGGGCTGCTGCAGGCCCGCGATCAGCTCCAGCAGGGTCG
>DASSXC010000110.1:0-12778 GCA_035704205.1 Solirubrobacterales bacterium
TCGGCGACGTTCTCGCCGGTCTCGCCCATCGACTCGGTGGAGACGCCCAGCTCGGCCATGCGCGGGTTGACGAAGCGCCAGCCGAGCGTCGTGTCGTGCATCGTCTGCTCTCCCCGCGGCAGGCCGCGCTCGGGCTTGCCGACGACCCACGGCGCACGGCTCATCGACTCGACCCCGCCGGCGAGGTAGAAGTCGCCCTCGCCGAGCTTGACCGCACGGGCTGCCGCGTTGACCGCCTCCAGCCCGGAGGCGCATAGCCGGTTGACGGTCGCGCCGGGGACGCTGTCCGGCAGCCGGGCCAGCAGCGCCGCCATGCGCGCCACGTCGCGGTTGTCCTCGCCCGACTGGTTGGCCGCGCCGAAGTAGACGTCGACGATCTCGGCGGGGTCGACGCCGGTGCGGTCGACGACGGCGCGGACGACGTGGGCGGCGAGGTCGTCGGGGCGAACGCCGGAGAGGGCGCCACGGTAGGCGCCCATCGGCGTGCGGACCGCATCGACCAGGTATGCGTCAGCCATGGCAGGGCATTAAAGGTGAAGCGGTCCCGCGCCCGTATCCTGCTCCTCCATGGGTTTCGTCCTGCTCACCCTCGGCATGCTGGCGCTGATCGTCGGCGTCCTCTTCCTGATCGATCGCAGCTACAAGGGAAGCACGGCCGACCTGGTCGACTGGAAGCCGACCCGCAGCCCCGAAGTCGAGGCGCAGAACGAGATCGACGACGTTCGCCAGATGCTCGAGGCTCAGAACGAGATGCGGCGCCGCCGCGGCGCTCCCGAGGTCGACGAGAACGCACTCCGGGTCGAGGTCGAAGAGGAGGAGCTCGAGCGGCTGCGACGGGGCGACCCGTTTGGGGGCTGAGCGCGGGGTGACGTGGCGCGGGCGCTGATCGTCGGCTGCGGCTGCCGGGGTCGAGGGTTGGGCAAGCAACTGCTCGCGGAGGGGTGGGCGGTGCGGGGAACGAGTCGCCGCCAGGAGGGCCTGGCGGCGATCGAGGCGGCCGGAATCGAGCCGGCGCTCGCCGACCCCGCCGAGCCCGGGACCGTGCTCGATCTGGTCGGCGACGTCACCGTGGTCGTATGGATGCTCGGCTCGGCGACGGGGAGTCCCGAGGAGCTGTCCGCCATCCACGGGCCGCGGCTGGAGCGTGTGCTGGAGAAAATCGTCGAAACGCCCGTGCGCCGTTTCGTCTACCAGGGGGAGGGGAGCGTCGATCCAGCCCTGCTGGTGCGCGGCAGCGAGGCCGTCGAAGCCGCCACCGCGCGCTGGCGCATTCCCACCGCAGCTCTATCCGCCGACCCCGACGAGTGGGCCGCGCAAGTCATATCTCTAAACTCGGATAGGAATTAAGGTAATCCGCTGAAGGCGAAAGGAGCTGGTCCGATGGCGCTGCAACTTGGTGACGTAGCACCCGATTTCGAGGCTGAGACGACCGAGGGCCGGATCAAGTTCCACGACTGGATCGGCGACTCCTGGGCGGTGCTGTTCTCGCACCCGAAGGACTTCACCCCGGTCTGCACGACCGAGCTCGGCTACATGGCGAGCATCGAGCCGGAGTTCGCGAAGCGCAACGTGAAGATCATCGGGCTCTCGGTCGACCCGCTCGACAAGCACGAGGACTGGGCGAAGGACATCGAGGAGACCCAGGGAACGGCGCCGAACTACCCGATCATCAGCGACGCCGACTTCGAGGTCGCGAAGCTCTACGGGATGCTGGCGATGGACGTCTCCGGCGATGCCGCGGACCGCACGCCGGCCGACAACCAGACCGTCCGCAACGTCTTCGTCATCGGCCCCGACAAGAAAGTCAAACTGATCCTCGTCTACCCGATGACGACCGGGCGCAACTTCGACGAGGTGCTGCGCGTGGTCGACTCGCTGCAGCTGTCCGCCGAACACAAAGTCGCGACCCCGGCCCAATGGCAGCAGGTCGACGACGTGATCATCGCCGGCTCGGTCTCCAACGACGAAGCGAAGGAGACCTATCCGGATGGCTGGGAGGAGCCGCGGCCCTATATACGCATAGTCCCGCAGCCTGGCAGGTCGGGCTGAGGGCGGTCAGCCGCCGGTTTGCAGGCGGCTGAGCAGGTCGCCGAGGATCCGCGCGGTCGCTCCCCAGATCAGGTGGCCCTCGACCTCGTAGGTGGGGGTGTGGATGGGGACGCCGCGGCGGATCAGGCGGCGCATCGCGTAGCCCTCGTGGAGGACGTCCAGCGAGAGGGTGAGGACGGTCTCCACCTCGGCGGGGTTGGGCTTCAGATCCAGCTCGCCGGGATGGGGGATGCGACCGACGAAGGGGTGGATGCGGTAGCCGGTGACGAAGGTGCCGGTGGTGGGAAGCTGCTCGCCGAGCTCGACGGCTGAGGGATCGAGGCCGATCTCCTCCTCGGCCTCGCGGAGGGCGGTGGCGGCGAAATCGGCGTCGTCCTCGTCCCTTCGCCCGCCCGGAAACGAGATCTCGCCGGCGTGGCGGCGCAGGTCCGCGCGCCGCTCGGTGAAGACCAGGCCGGGATCGTCTGGCCACCCGAACAACGGCAATAGAACCGCAGCGTCGATTGGCCCCTTTCCGGTCATATAGACGGGAAAGGGGCCGGGTGGCTCAAATGATCACCTGGACGGTGCCGCCGTCCACCGACCAGGCAGCGCCGCTTACATACGAGGCGCGCTCGGCGCAGAGGAAGACGATGGCGGCGGCGATCTCGCCGACCTCGGCGAGGCGGCCGATCGGGCGCTTGGAGCCGGCTGTCGCCAGGGCCTCCTCGCGGCTCTCGGCGCCGGACAGCTCCTGCGACTGGTCGAGCAGGCCGCCGGGCTGCATCCACAGCTCCGCCTCGACCGGGCCCGGGCAGATCGCGTTGACGAGCACGCCCTGCTTCGCGTAGCGGTCGGCGAAGAGGCGGGAGAGCGACAGCTCGGCGGCCTTGGCCACCGAGTACTCGGGCATCGCCGCCGAGGGCCGCTTGCCGGCGGTCGAGCAGACGTTGACGATCCGCCCCCAGCCGCGCTCGGCCATCGGCGGCGCGGCGGCTCGCATCGCCCGCAGCGGTGCCATCACGTTGAGCTCGTACTGGGCGTACCAGTCCTCGTCGGGGACTTCGTCGAGGTGGCGCCACCGGGCGGCGCCGGCGTTGTTGACGAGCACGTCGCAGGCACCGAAGTGCTCGTTCGCCGTCTCCACCATCAGGGTGCCGGCGTTCTCGTCGGTGACGTCCAGGTTGAGAGTCGCCGCTTGGCCACCGGTCTCGGCACCGGCGGCGATCGCCTCGTCCCGGGCCGCCGCCAGCCGTCCCTCGTCGCGGCCAACCAGCAGCACCCTCGCCCCCTCGGCGCAAAGCAGCCGGGCGGTCTCACGGCCGATCCCGCGGCTGGCGCCGGTAACGAGGCACGATCGCCCCTTCAGCCCGAGGTCCACGGTTAGCCGCCCGTCCTGGCGGCGATCGATTCGCCGTCGTCTCGAAGCAGCGGCTTGTCGGCGATCACGTCGGCGGCTCGCTCGGCGATTGCGATCGTGGGCGCGTTGGTGTTGCCGCTGGGGATGATCGGCATGACCGAGGCATCGACCACGCGCAGCCCGCTGACGCCCCGCACCCGCAGCTCGGGGTTGACGACGGCATCCTCGTCAGAGCCCATGCGGCAGGTCCCCACCGGGTGGAAGAGCAGCTCGACGCGACGGCGCAGGTCGTCGGCCAGGTCGTCGTCGCTGTCACCGCTCAGGTCTGGGATGAGCTCGCGACCCAGCTCTGACCGGAATGGCTCGGCGGCCGCGATCTCCCGCGTCAGCCGCGTCCCCGCGACCAGCGCGGCGACGTCCTCGGGCTCGGCCAGCGAGTTGGTCAGGATCCTTGGCTTGTCCGCCGGGTCGGCCGAGCGCAGACGCACCCAGCCGCGGCTGCGGGGGGCGACCAGCGTCGGCCCAAAGGTCACCGCGTGGCCGTCGTATTCCTCGAAGCCGTTGTCCGCGAAGTAGCCGGGTGCGAAGTGGTACTGGAGGTCGGGCTGGGCGAGCCCTGGCTTGCTGCGTACGAAGGCAATCGCCTCGGCGACGGTCGAGGTGAGCGGGCCGCTGCGCCGCAGCAGGAACTCGAGCATCGCCTTGGGGCCCTCCGCGTCGGCGAGCGAGCCGCCCCCGGGCACGTCCCAGGTCAAGGTCAGGTAGGGGTGGTCCTGGAGGTTGGCGCCGACGCCTGGCAGGTCGACCGCTGCAGGGATGCCCAGCTCCCGAAGTTGCTCGGCGGGGCCGATGCCGGAGAGCATCAGCAACTGTGGCGAGGCGAGGGCGCCGGCCGAGAGGATCACGTCACGCGCGGCGGCGGCGAGATGCTCGCGGCCGCGACGGCGATAGCGGACCCCGGTCGCGCGGCCGTCCTGGACGTCCACGCCCAGCACGTGGGCGCCGGTGATCACGGTGAGGTTCTTGCGGTTTCGCGCCGGACGCAGGTACGCGTCCGCGGTGCTCCAGCGGCGGCCGTTGCGCTGGGTCACCTGGGCGAGCGTGGCGCCATCTTGCTCGAGCCCGTTGTAGTCGGCGATCCGCGGTATCCCGGTCTCCGCGCAGGCGTCGAGGAACTGGTGGGTGAGTCGCCGCGGCGAGCGCTCGTCCTCGACCCTCAGGGGGCCGCCGGTGGCGTGGTGCTCGGACTCACCGCGGGCGTTGTCCTCGGCGCGCAGGAAGTAGGGCCGCATCCCGGCCCAGCCCCAGCCCGTGGCGCCGCTCGACGCCCACTTTTCGTAGTCGAGCGGATGGCCGCGGACGTAGAGCATCGCGTTCATCGAGCTGGAGCCGCCCAGCCCCTTGCCGCGCGGCATGTAGAGCGAGCGGTCTTCGCAGTGGGGCTCGGGCTCGGTGTTGAGGTCCCAGTCCCGCTTCGATTTGAACTGGTTCTGGAACCCGGCGGGGATCTTGACGTCGGGATGGCGGTCGCTGCCGCCGGCCTCGATCAGGAGCACCCGGACATTCGGGTCCTCGCTGAGCCGGGCGGCCAGAACGCAGCCGGCCGAGCCGGCGCCGACGATCACGTAGTCATGCACGGCGCTCTGCCTCACGGCGTCGGGCGAGGACCTTCATCGCGCCTAGGTCTTTCGGCGGCCCTCGAAGAGGGCCGGATCGTCGACGTCGGCGAAGCGGGCCATCGCGTAGGCGAGGTCGGACGCGCGGTTGACGAAGTGGATCACGGTCTCGCCGGCGAGCTCGCCGCTCTCGTTGAGGGCGCTGATGCGGCGCTCGGCCCGGCGGATCGTCGTGCGGGCGACGTCGAGCTGGGCCGAGAGCTGGTTGCCGCCGGGGATGACGAACTGCGGTGGCAACTCGACCCGCTCCATGTAACGGTCGATCGCCTCCTCCAGCTCGGCGACCATCGCCTCGGTGGTGCGGCTGACGCCGTCTTCGAGCCGCTCGGCGGCCTCTGGCGCGGTGGCAAGCTCGGCGCCGGCGACGAAGATGTCGTCCTGGAGGCGGAGCAGGTCGGCGGCCAGCTCGGCCTGCTCTGGACCGCAGAGCGCCCGGGCGACGCCGAGCTGCGAGCAGGCTTCGTCAAGTGCCCCGTAGGCCTCGGTGCGGCCGTGGTGCTTGGGCACGCGGCCGCCGTACCAGAGCGAGGTGGTGCCGTCGTCGCCCTTCTTCGTATAGATCTTCACCACGGCGTGATCCTACGCCGTACGGCCCTTTATCCGACGGGATTGAAAACGAGGCCGGTCAGAACCTTCGGGAAGAAATACGTCGACTTGGGCGGCATGTTCTCGTCGCTTTCGCAGATCGCGCGGACCTGGTCGACGGGGATAGGGCGGAGGACGAAGGCGACGTCGTAGGTGCCGTTCTCCAGCAGGGCGAGCGAGTCCTCGACGCTCTTCGAGTAGCCGAGGCCGCGCTTGGCGAGGACGTCGTCTTCGCTCAGCCCGGCAATTCCCTTGAGGACGAGGGTCTCGAGGATCGCCGCGTCGAGGCGACGGTAGGCCTCCGGCTTGCCGGCGAGCTGCTCGTCGAGCGCGGCAATCGCGCTGTCCTTCAGCCGCAGGCGGAAGGCTTTCTCGTGGAAGGAGTCGTAGAGGCCGAAGACGCCGACCCCCTCCTCACCGAGCGGGTCGAGGCGCTCCAGGGGAACTTCCTCGGCGTCGAAGAGGGTGCGCAGGCCCTCGCCGAGGCGGCGCTGGCGCTCGGGGTCGTCGCGCAGGCCGGAGAGCAGCCGGTGGGTGGGGAAGACCGTGAGACCGGGATCGTCGAGCCCCGTCAGCGCCATCAGGGTGAAGTTGTGATCGCCGTCGCCACCGACCTCGTCGCGGTAGGCGATCGCCGTCTCGTAGCGGTGGTGGCCGTCGGCGATGAGGAGCTGCGCGTCGGCGAGCAGCTCGGTGACGGCCGCGTGGATCGCCGGGTCGCCGACGCGCCACACCCGGGTCACCGTGCCGCCTTCGTCGGTCGCTTCTCCCCAGGGTTCCTCCGACTCGATTGCGGCGGCGACCAGCGGCCAGGCATCCTTGGTGCTCAGCGAGAAGATCGGTGAGAGGTTGTGGTGGGTGGCGTGGGTGAGGTCGAGCCTGTCCTTCTTCGGTCCGGGCAGGGTGCGCTCGTGGGGCAGGACCTGTGCGGCGGAGAAGTCCTCGACCCGCACCCGGGCGAGGATGCCGTGGCGCGTGCGCGCCCCGCCGTCGGGCCCGGTGTAGTCCTGGGCCATCGCCCAGATCGCCGGCTCCGAATCGGTGACGAGCGCGCCCGCTTGCCGCCACTCGTCCATCGTCCGCGCCGCCCGCTGGTAGGGATCGTCGTCGGTCTGCTGCGGCCCGGTCTCCCCGTACGGTTTCGGCAGGTCGATCGCGACCGCGTTGAAAGGGGAGCGCTCGAGCAGCTCCTCCCGCATCTCCGTGTCGATCACGTCATAGGGCGGCGCCGCAACGCTCTGCAGCGAGCCGACCTCGCCGAGGTCGTAATGAGTCGCATGGATCGGGCGCACGTCGGCCATCGGGGGCAGAAAGCTAGCGGTTTCTCGTGATGCCGCAGCCGAGGTTGCACTTACCCGCGTATATGGCGGGTAAGTGCAACCTCGGCGGGTCCGCCGCTGCCGCTCTAGACTGATCGGAGCGGGGCGTGGCGCAGCCTGGTAGCGCGCGGCCTTTGGGTGGCCGAGGTCCCCGGTTCGAATCCGGGCGCCCCGATTCTTGTGATTTGTCGCAGCACCCTGATTCGTTGAACTCGCCCTTGCATTTGGGACTGTCAGCCCTCTGGACGCTTGTCCATTCACGAAATGCCTGGAAATGCCGATATGCGCAGGCATGGAGGGCCAGTCAGCCAGCCCGCGGCGCCGCGAACGGGTCGTCTTCGAAACCGACCGGCATCTCGTCGTCGGCGACGTGACGTTGCCGCCCGAGGGCTACCAGAGCCGTTTTTCGGATGCGGTCAACCGACCGGACGTCGCCTTCCTCCCCCTGCTCGATGTTGAGATCACGCCCCTCGCGGGCGGGGAGGCGACCCGGCGGGACTTCGTGCTGCTTGCCAAGGAGCACGTCAGGCTCGCCTATCCGCTGGGATGAGGCTCGTCGGTCGCGGCGAACGTCTTTGGGCTAGCCCGCCTCACGCCGCCGACGACCGCCGCCGGCGAAGGCGCCGACGTCGATCAGGAAGGCGAGGACGACGATGAACCACTCGAATCCGTTGACGCCGTCCGAGGACGCCCACATCACCGCGTAGGCGAGCGTCGTCCAGGGCAGCAGGAAGAAGCCGAGCAGGGGCACGATCCAGCTGTCGAAGGAGCGGCTGAGCAGGTCGCTGAAGAGGAACAGCGCGAACAGCGCCAGCCGGGGCGAGAGCAGAGCGAAGAGTAGGACGAAGCAGCCGATGGCGCAACGCTACCCTCTGTGAGTGCCACACGCTGTCCTCGACACTCCGCTCAAGCCCCCGTTCCCGGACGGGATCGAGACGGCCTACTTTGCCCTCGGCTGTTTCTGGGGCGCGGAGCGGCTCTACTGGGTTCTCGACGGCGTCTACACGACCGCGGTCGGCTACATGAACGGGACCAGCCCGGATCCCACCTACGAGGAGGTCTGCTCGGGCCGGACCGGTCATGCCGAGGCGGTTCTCGTCGCGTTCGACCCCGAGGTCGTCTCCTACGCCGACCTGCTCAAGGTCTTCTTCGAGGAGCACGACCCGACCCAGGGGATGCGCCAGGGCAACGACGTCGGCACCCAGTACCGCTCGGGCATCTACTACGTCGACGACGCGCAGAGGGCGACGGCCGAGATGGTGCGCCAGGCCTATGACGAGGCGCTGCGCGCCGCCGGCCACGCGCCGATCACCACCGAGGTCGAGCCGGCCGGGCCGTTCTACTACGCCGAGGACTATCACCAGCAATACCTGCACAAGGTGCCGAACGGCTACTGCGGTCTCGCGGGCACCGGCGTCTCCTGCCGCATCCCGGCCGCCGCCACCGAGTAGATCGCGCGCCCGGCGGGGCGAATAGCATCCCGCGCCGGTGACCCCCTCCTTTGGCTCCTACCTCGTCGGCTGCCTGGCGACGATCGGCATCGTCTCGGCGCTCGGCCTCGGCGGCTACTGGCTGCGGCGCTGGATCGTGCCCGAGTTCTCCGGCGCCCTGGCTCGGCTTGGCGACGCGACGATCGCCGTCGCGCTGCTGGTCGTCACGCTCGAGCTGCTGGGCACGCTCAGCATCCTGCGCCTCGGCTGGATCGTCCTCGTCTGCGTCGCCGTCGGCCTCGGCGCGGCCTGGCTCGGCAGGCGGATGGCGCCGCGCGACGGAGCCGAAGTGGCGGCCCCCCGCGTCGAAACGGTCGCCCTGCTGCTCGCCCTCGGGGTCGCCTCCTTCACCGTCGCCGAGTGGTCCTTCCCCTCGCAGCTCAGCCTCGACTTCGGCATGTTCGGCGGCGACACGACCTGGTACCACATGCCCTTCGCGGGACGGATCGCCCAGGAAGCCTCGATCGTCCACCTGCACTACACCGATCCGCTCCGGCTGGTGGCCTGGTTCTACCCGCAGAGCTCCGAATTGGTCCACGCCGCCGGCATCGTCGTCTTCAAGACCGACTGGCTCTCGCCGCTGATCAATCTCATCTGGCTGGCGATCGCGCTGCTCGCCGCATGGTGCGTGGGGCGTCCCTACAAGGTCGGGCCGGCGACGCTGGTCGCCGCGGCGATCGTGCTCGACGCCGGGGTGATGATCGAGACCCAACCGGGCGAGGGGCGCAACGACATCATGGGCCTCGCCTTCCTGATCGCCTTTGCCGCCTTCCTGATCAACGGCCACCAGCGGCGCGCGCCAGCCGCCGGCGCCGTCCAGGACACGCCGGAGAAGGACGCGCCGCTGCTCGACAAGGGCCCGCTGGTCCTCGCCGGCATCGCCGCCGGCCTTGCTGCTTCGGTCAAGCTCACCTTCCTCGTCCCGGTGGTTGCGATCGGCCTCGGCGTGATCGTCTTCAGCGGCAGGGGCAGGCGGCTGACCACGGCCTGGGTGCTCGGGCTATCCACCTTCCTGATCGGTGGCTACTGGTACGTGCGGGCGGCGATCAAGACCGGCGGCAACCCGATCCCGCAGATCGGCTTCGGGCCTCTGCACCTGCCGCGTCCCGATCAGATGCCGCTCGATCCGCGGCCGCGCTTCGCCGTCTCCCATTACCTGACCGATCCGACCGTCTACCGCCGCTGGTTCTTCCCGCGTCTCGAGGACGCCTTCGGGCCGTTGTGGCCGCTGATCCTGATCGTCGCCGTTGCCGCCGTGGTCTTCATCGCCGTGCGCTCGCGCAACCGGATCCTGCAGGTGATCGCCGCGGCAGCGCTGCTCACCGCTGCCGTCTACCTCTTCACGCCGCTCACCGCGGCCGGCCAGGAGGGCTCTCCGACGGGGTTCTTCACCAACACCCGTTACCTCGTGCCGGGCCTGGTGCTGGCGATGACGCTGCTGCCGGTTGCACGGCCGCTTCGCGCGCCCGACTCGCGCGCATGGCAGACGCTGATCTTCTTATTGGCGGTCTACGCGATCACGGTCTTGACCACGCCACGCTGGTATCCCGGCTACATAGCCGGCACGGTGTTCCTCACCTTGGCGTTGGTGTGGGCGCCGGCCGCATTGGGTCTGTTGCGCGGCCGACGGGTGGTGAGCCGGGCCTACGTCGCGGTCGCGGCCGGGGGTGTGCTTCTGCTCGCGGTGGTCCTCGGTCGCGCCCAGGAGGTCCAGTACTACAACCAGCACTACACGCGGACGACGCCGTTCCTGCAGGACGGTGGGCCGCGCAAGGCCTACACCTTCGCCCACAACCAGCACGGGGCGAGGATCGGGATCGCCGGCTCGGGGGAGATCTTCTTCGGCCAGTACGGCTTCTTCGGCGCCAACCTCGACAACTACGTCCAGTACATCGGCGTCGGCGGGCCGGACGGGACCTGGCGCCTGGCGACCACCTGCCGCCAGTTCCGGCGGCTCGTCAACGCGGGCGACTACGACTTCCTGATCACCAGCAAGGCGACCCAGGACTCCCCCGAGGCCGAATACTGGTATCCGGTCTACGCCTGGCTGAAAACCGACCCGGCGCTCGAGCTGGTCGTCGAAGAGCCCGAAATAACCCCCCAGCCCGACTACGTCTTCAAGGTGAAAGGCAAGCTCGACGAGAGCTGTGCCGACGTCGGCAAGGGAGCCGGCTAGACGGCACGACGCCGTAATCTTGGTGCACTCGCCCCCGTAGCTCAGTGGACAGAGCGGCTGCCTTCTAAGCAGCGGGTCGCAGGTTCGAATCCTGCCGGGGGTGCTGTGCCCAACTTGGCGAGCCCATGGTCGACCTGATCATCTACGCGATTCCGGCCTTCGTGCTGCTGCTCGCCGTCGAGCTGCTCTCGTTCAGGTACGCGCGGGACGAGGAGCTGGTCGGCTACGAGTCGCGCGACACCCGCACCAGCCTGGCGATGGGGGGCGGCAACGTCGTCATCAACGCGGTGTGGAAAGCGGCCGTGGTCGTCATCTACGCCGGCCTCTACGAGCTCAGCCCGTTGCGGATGCCGGCCGACGAGTGGTGGACCTACGTGTTGCTCTTCCTCGCCGACGACCTCGCCTATTACTGGTTCCACCGCATCCACCACGAGGTGCGCGTCTTCTGGGCGAGCCACGTCGTCCACCATTCCTCCCAGCATTACAATCTCTCGACGGCCCTGCGTCAGACCTGGACGCCGATGACCGCGCTGCCCTTCTGGGCGCCGCTTGCCCTGCTCGGCTTCGCGCCGTGGATGATCCTCACCCAGCAGGCAGTGAGTCTCATCTATCAGTTCTGGATTCACACCGAGAGGGTGAGGAAGATGCCGCGCTGGTTCGAGTTCGTCTTCAACACGCCCTCGCATCACCGCGTCCACCACGGGGCCAACGACGTCTACCTCGATCGCAACTACGGCGGCATCCTGATCGTCTGGGACCGGCTCTTCGGCACCTTCCAGGGCGAGACCGAGCGGCCACGCTATGGCCTGACCCAGAACATCCGCACCTTCCGGCCTACCCGCGTCGCCTTCCACGAGTTCGTCGATCTGGCCCGCGACGTGCGCGGCGCCAACGGCTGGCGCGAGCGGCTCGGCTACGTCTTCCGCGGGCCGGGTTGGTCACCGGACGGCAGCGGCGGCGGCACCCGGGGGTAGGAGAGACACCGCCCGGGTAGCTGGGTAGATCGCTGCAAACGTCCTCATAGCCGGAGCGACGGGCTTCGTCGGCGCGCGGCTGGCGGCGGCGCTGCGCGAGTCCGGCGCGGAGGCACGCTGCCTGGTGCGCGGTCGCGAGAAGGCGGTGAGGCTCGAGACCGAAGGGCTCGAGGCGCACGTCGGCGACGTCACCGACCAGAGGAGCCTGGCGGGGGCCGGGCGGGGAATCGAGGCCGCCTACTACCTCGTCCACTCGATGGCCGGCGGGGGCGACTTCGCCGAGCGTGAGCGCCTCGGGGCGTCCAACTTCGCCCGCATGGCCGTGCGCGAGGGGGTGGAGCGGGTGGTCTACCTGGGCGGGCTCGGCGGCGACGATGCCTCCGAGCACCTGCGCAGCCGCAACGAGACGGCGCGCGTGCTCTCCGAGGAGGGTCCGCCGCTGACCTACTTTCGGGCGGCGATGGTGGTCGGCGCCGGCAGCGAGTCCTACCGCACGCTTCGCTACCTGGTCGGGCGCCTGCCGGTGATGATCGCGCCCGCCTGGCTGCAGACCGCGACGCAGCCGATCGGGATCGACGCGACGGTCGAGTACCTGCGGCGCGCGCCTGAGGTTGCCGAGTCCGCCGGCCACGAGGTGCAGATCGGCGGCCCCGACGTACTCACCTATGCCGAGATGCTCGATCGGATGGCGCTGGCGATGGGCAAGCGGCCGCGGCCGAAGCTGCCGGTCCCCTTCGTCACTCCCTGGCTGTCATCGCTTTGGCTTGGTTTGGTGACCCCGGTCGACACGAAGGTGGCCCGCCCGCTCGTGGAGGGGCTGACGACGGCAACCGTGGTGACCGACGCCTCGGGGGCGGCGCCCTTCGGGATAGAGCCGGAGCCGTTCGATCTCGCCCTGCGGCGCGCGCTGGAGGAGGAAGCGCGGCGCTGAGCGAGGAGGCCCGCACCGGTTCAGAAGTTTCCCGGAATCGCGGGCTGGGTAGCTACGCGGCCATGACTCCAAGTTCAATAGTCGTAATCCTCATCGGGATCGTGCTGGCACTGCTCGTCAACTACATCCTCGGGATCATCGTGATCCTGATCGGGTTGGCGATGCTGTTGGTGCCGATGCTCGGTGGTGGCACCAGACGTCGCGTCTAGACGTCCTCAGCCACAATCGAGCCGATGGCT
>DASSXC010000111.1:0-6979 GCA_035704205.1 Solirubrobacterales bacterium
GGCACCGAATCGGGCCAGGCCAGCAAGCTGGTCAAGCGCTACTTCGGCGATTCCGCTCCCTTCGCGATCCTCCTCGAGGGGCCGCCCGCGGCGCTCGACCGGCAGGGGCCGGCGTTGATCCGCAAGCTGCGCGCCGATCCCGCCGTCTCCACCCTCTCCCCCTGGGACAAGGGGAGCGTCGGCCGCCTGCGGCCCAGTCCGCGCAAGGCGCTGATCGTCGTCGACTTCCACGTCGGTACCGAGGAGGCGGTGAAGGACGTCGTCCCCTACCTCAACCGGACCCTGGACGAAGAGGTGTCCCCACCGGTGCAGGCGACCCAGACCGGCCTCGCCAGCCTCCTCCGGGCGACCATCGACGAGTCGGTTCACTCGACCGAGGTGGCCGAGCTGATCGCGATCCCGTTCCTGCTGCTCGTCCTGCTGCTCGTCTTCCGCTCGCCGGTCGCCGCGGCGATACCGCTTGCCTTCGGCGCGATCTCCGTCAGCGCCTCGCGCGGTGTGCTTGCGATCGCCGCCAACTGGATCGCGATCGACGGCTTCGCCCTGACCGTCTGCACGATGATGGGACTGGCACTGGGCGTCGACTACGCCCTCCTGATGGTCTCGCGCTTCCGCGAGGAGCTGGAGGCGGGAGCAGATCCGCTGGAGGCGGCGAGGATGACGCGCCGCACCGCCGGGCGGACGACCGCCTTTGCCGGCTCGACCCTCTTCCTGGCGATGCTGGTGACCCTCTTCGTCATGCCGGGGACGCTGCTCGTCTCGCTGGCGGGGACCGCGATCGTCGTAACCGCGATCAGCGTGCTGGTCGCGGCGCTCATCGCCCCGGCCCTCCTGGTCGTGATCGGACATAACGTCAACCGTTGGCGGATCGGCGGGGCCGGCGACGGGGCCGGGGTGATGACGCTGGTCCGCGCCGCCCTCAGCCGGCCGCTGGTGGCGGCGCTCCTGATCGGCGCGATCGTGCTGGTGCTGGCGGCGCCGGTGCTTGCCCTGAAAACCGGCCCGCCGAGCGCGACGCAACTCCCCTCCTCGAATGCCGCCCGCCAGGAAGCCGAACTGATCTCCGACGCGATCGGGCCCGGCTGGGACGCACCCTTCGTCGTCGTTGCCGTCTCCGGCAAGGGCCCGATAACCGAAGCGGACAGCCTCGCCGCGCTGACCCGCTGGCAGCGCCGCATCGCCGCCGACCCGGGTGTGCAGGCGGTGATCGGGCCGGCGCGGATCAAGCGCGAGGTGCGGCCCCTGCAGAAGTCCGGCAACGACCTGCTCGCCGGGCGGGGGGAATCCGACCCCGACCAGCTCACCGAACTCGGCGAGAAACTCGGCACCGCGGCTGGGGGCGTGCGCCAGCTGCGCTCTGGGATCTCCAAGGCGAGCTACGGCGCCGGGCTCCTGGCCACCGGCACCGGGCGGGCGGGCGAAGGGGCCGAGCAGCTGGAAGGGGGGATCGCGAGGCTCGCCTCCGGAGCGGATCGGGCATCCGACGCGCTCGACCAGCTGGCCGATGGATCGGGCAAATTGGCGGAAGGGCAGCGCACCGCGGCGCTCGGGGCCGGCTCGGTGGAGGGAGCTTCGAAGGAACAACTCAACCGGATCGAAGGCAGCGGGCTGGAGCGGGCGCGGAGCCTGCGCAGCGTCCTCAGCCGGCGGGCGGCGGCCGATCCGACCCTCGCGCCGCAGGCCCGGGAAGCCGAAAGGCTGGTCGAAACGCTGGCGATCGCCCGCAACGAAGCAAGGCGGATCAACAACCAGGCGACGCGGCTCCACGACGGCCAGCAAAAGCTCGCCGACGGCGGGGCCGAACTGCACAAAGGGGCGAAGAGGCTCGCCGACGGAACCGCTCAACTTCCCGGCGCCCTGGGGAAACTCGAAGGGGGCGCCGCTCAGCTCGTCGACGGCCTGGGTCGTCTCCGCGGCGGGGCCGACACCCTTGAAGCCCGCCTCGCCGAAGGCTTCCAGCGCTCGCGTCCGCTGCAAACCAACCTGCGCCGCGGTCACGTGGAAGTGTCGGTCAGCGCGCGCAAAGTCAACCGCAAAGTCGATCGCCTGCGACGCAATTCGCCCGGGATCTTCGACTCCGGTTACTTCGTCCTCTCCAGCCTCGCCGGGGCGCCCGCTGACGAGCGCAAGCAAGTCTCCCGCATCGTCGACCTCGAAAACGGCGGCCAGGCGGCCCAGATGGTGGTGATCCCCCGCTACACCTTCAACACGCCCGGCTCGACGGCGTTGAACGGGCGCCTGAAGCGCGACGCCGACGGCCTCGCCGCGGAGACCGGGGCCACCACCGGGGTGACGGGTGGGGCGGCCGAACTGATCGATTACACCGACGTGATCTCCGAACGGGTGCCGCTGATGATCGCGGTGATCACGGTAGTCACCTTCTTCATCCTGGTCGTCGTCTTGCGGGCCGTCCTCCTCGCGGCGATCGCCGTGGCGCTGAACCTGGTCACGGTAGCCGTCGCCTTCGGCGTGCTGACCCTGCTCTTCGACGTCCCCGAGGGCTGGCCGCTGGGAGGCCACACGTATGTCGATGCGATCGGCGCGGCGGGGATCTTCGGGATCATCTTCGGGCTCTCGATCGACTACGCCGTCTTCCTCTTGATGCGGATGCGAGAGCACTACGAGAACAACTCCTCCAACGAGGAGGCGATCACCTTCGGCCTCGAGAAGACCGCGCGGGTGATCACCGGCGCGGCGGCGATCATGATGGCCGTCTTCGTCGCCTTCGCCGGCGCCGACATCGCCACCGTCAGCCAGCTCGGCACCGGCCTGACCGTGGCGGTCCTGCTCGACGCGACGGTGGTGCGGATAGTGCTCCTGCCGGCGCTGATGCTGCTGCTCGGCGACCGGGTCTGGTGGCTGCCGCGCTGGCTGGAGAGAATCTTGCCCCAGATCGATCTTCACGGCTCGCGGGCGGGTTAGGGGTAGTGGATTCGATGGGAACTCATGTATTTTTGACCGCAGGGTCGAGGACAGGGGAGCCGGGCGGGGCCTTCGCGCCGACGCCAGGCCGGTAAAGCGAAGACAGGAGAGTGCAACCGTGAGAAGTTCTGCGAAGACGTCGTCTCTGCCCAGGCTGGTTTTGGCCCTTGCCTCGACCTTGCTCGTCTGCGCCCCGGTGGCGCTGGCGGCCACGCCGGCCCAGCAGGAATACGCCGATCAGGTGGAGCCGATCTGCAAGGCCAACTCGGAAGCCAACTCGCGCATCCTCAAGGGCGTCAAAACCCAGGTCCAAAAGGACGAACTGGTCCCCGCCGGAAAGCGCTTCATCCGCGCCGCCGGCGCGCTGGGGAAGACCGTCACCCAGATCAACGCGGTTCCGCGCCCGGCGGAATACGAGGCGAAGCTGACCAAATGGATCGGCTACCTGAAAAGCGAGAAGACCTTCCTGCAGAAGATCGGCAAGGCGCTGAAGGACAAGGACAAGTACCACGCGCAGAAACTCGCGGTCGAACTCAACAAGAACAACAACAAAGCCAACAACACGGTGATCAGCTTCCCGTTCAAGGAGTGCCGGATCGACTCCTCGAGGTTCATCTGATTTGAAGCGTGCCGGGACGATCGTGGTTGCGCTGATTACGGCGCTTGCGGCTGCCACGATCGCCCAGGCGGAGGTCGAACAGCAGGGGGACGTGATCGTCGCCTTCAACGGGGGGATCTCTCCCCGGGCGCTGCCCCGCACGGGGGTCGCGCCGGTCGCGGTCACAATCGACAGCAGCTTCAAATCGGTCGAAGGGGCCGATCCGCCGCCGCAGCTGAAGACGATCTCGATCGCGATCAACCGCCGCGGCAAGATCTTTGACCGCGGCCTGCCGACCTGCCGCGTGCGCAGGATCCAGCCGGCGACGATCGCCGCCGCGAAGCGCATCTGCGGCAGCGCGATCGTCGGCAGCGGCCACGTCGAGGTGCGGGTGCACCTGGACAACCAGCCGCCGTTCACCTTCAAAGGCCCGATGCTCATCTTCCACGCGAAGCGGTCGGGCGGCGACCGACGCCTGCTGGCCCAGGTCTACGGGCGCAAGCCTCCGTCGGCGTTCGTGCTCAACTTCAGGATCGTCAAGGAACCGGGGGAATTCGGCACGGCGATCAAGACCTCTCTGCCCCGTTCGGCCAGCAAGTGGGCCTACGTCACCCAGTTCGACATGAAGCTGCGGCGGACCTACATCTACCAAGGCGAGAAGCGCAGCTACGTCAACGCCGGCTGTGCAGCGCCGCCGGGATTCCCCGGGGCCGTTTACGCATTCGCGCAGGCGAGCTTCGGCTTCGCCGAAGGGGAAAAGGTGACGACCACGCTGGTTCGGGACTGCACCGTCAAGAAGTAAGCGCTTCCACGGTCCGTTCCCACTCGCCAGGCACGTCGTCGTCACGGCCTTCGCTATGGAGCTGGGCGCAGGTGCTGATCAGGTCCGCCAGACGGTGAACGGCGTTGGTGTCGCCGAGGGTGGCGAGGCGTTCTATGCCAAGAGCGTAGAGGTAGTCGCCGGCCAGCAGGGCGAGGTCGGCGTCGTGGCCGGCGAGCAGGCGTGGCTCACCGTAGTGGAGGAGGTAGCCCTCGCGCACGGCCTCGATGACGAGGTCGTATTCGCCCGGCGGGGCGAACGTCGCCGCCTCGTCCGGCTCGACCACGTGCGGAGAGATCGGCGTGTCCTCCTCGCGGAGCTGAGCCGCCAGCTGCCGCAGGGCGGTGCTCAACCCAGCGCCTCCTCGATCGACTCCGCCGCCGCCGCGAGCGTTCGATCGATCGCGGCCTCGTCGTGGGCGAGCGAGACGAACCAGGCCTCGAACTGCGCGGGGGGCGGGTAGACGCCCCGGTCGAGCATCGCGCGGCAGAAGCGGGCGTGGGCTTCGAGGTCGCATGCCGCGGCGGCGGTGAAGTCCGTGACCGGAGCGGCGCTGAAGAAGAGGGTGAGCAGGCCGGGGGCGGAAGCGACCTGCAGTGGGCGGCCCTCGGCGAGCTCGCTGAGACCAGTCGCAAGACGATCGGTCAGCGCGGCGAGACGCGCGTACGCAGCGGCGTCGAGGCGGCGCAGCGTGGCGAGGCCGGCCGCCACGGCCAAGGGGTTGCCCGACAGGGTTCCCGCCTGGTAGACGTCGCCGGCTGGGGCGATCCGCTCCATGGTCTCGGCCGGGCCGCCGAAGGCGGCCGCCGGAAGCCCGCCGCCGAGGACCTTGCCGAGCACGGTCAGGTCGGGCTCGATGCCGTAGAGCTGCTGGGCACCGCCCGCGGCGACGCGGAAGCCGCTGATCACCTCGTCGAAGATCAGCAGCGCGCCGCCCTCCCGGGTCGCCGCGCGGAGGAACTCGAGGAAGCCGTCCCCGGCGGGGACGAGGCCCATGTTGGCCGGCAGCGGCTCGGCGATCAGGGCGGCGACGGCGTGGCTTTCGAGGGCGCGGGTGGCCGCCTCGCGGTCGTTCCAGGGCACGACGACGGTGCTGGCTGCCTGCGCCGCGGTCACCCCGGGGCTGCCGGGGATCGCCAGCGTCGCCAGGCCCGAGCCGGCGTCGGCAAGCAGCCCGTCGGAGTGGCCGTGGTAGGCGCCGGCGAACTTGACCACGACCTCGCGCTCGGTCACGGCCCGGGCGAGGCGGACGGCGCCCATCGCCGCCTCGGTCCCCGAGCTGGTCATCCGCAGCATCTCCACCGAAGGGACCCGGCCCACCACCTCCTCGGCCAGCTCGACCTCGGCGGCGGTGGCGGCCCCGTAGCTGGTCCCCCGCGATGCCGCCTCGATCACCGCGGCGATCACCTCGGGGTGGGCGTGACCATGGATCAGCGGCCCCCAGGAGCAGACCCAATCGACGTAGCGGTTGCCGTCGACGTCGACCAGCTCGCAGCCCTCGCCACGCTCGACGAAGACCGGCTCGCGGCCGATCTGGCGCATCGCCCGCACGGGCGAGTTCACGCCACCCGGCAGGACCCGAGTCGCCCGCTCGTACAACTCGGTGCTACGAGTGTTCAGCTTCCCACCGTGCGTAATCGTCGGTGAAGTAGTGCAGGCGGATCTTCTTGTACTCGGTCGAGGAGTAGAGCGTGGCGCGGTCATCCGGTCCCATGCCGCACTCGGCGGCGATCGAGTCGAGGATCGCGTCGCACTCCTCCTTGGAGCGGCCGTGGGCCATGGTGAAGACGCTGTAGGGCCAGTCCTCGTAGGTCGGGCGCTGGTAGCAGTGGGAGATGCCGCGGAAGGACGCCATCCGCCGCCCGGTCTCGAAGATCTCCTCCTCGGGCACCTTCCAGACCCCCATGCCGTTGGCCGAGAAGCCGGCGCGGCGGTGGTAGAGGATCGCCGCGACCCGCCGCAACAGCTTGCGATCGACCATCGTGCCCAAGCGCTCCAGCAGCTCGTCGGTCCCGATTCCGAGCTCTGCGGCCGCCGCATCGTAGGGCCGCTCGACCGCCTCCATCGGCCCCTGCATGGCCTTGATCGTGGCGATGTCCCCCTCGTCGTAGGGCTGGGGCTCCAGCTCACGCGGTGGCGCCGCCTCGACCGTCGAGGCCAGCGTCTCGGTGCCCTTCTCCATCTCGAGGTCCATACGGATCTTGAACAGCCGCAGCGTCGGGAGCTGGCGCACCGACTCCGCCCCCGTCAGGCGCTCCAGCACCTCCAGCGTGCCCTCGAGCCCCAGCGGCGAGTCCGGCTCCGTGGCGATCGTGAACCAGAGGTTGAAGTCGTGGTCGCGCAGGTAGTTGTGCGAGACGCCGGGGTGCGAGTTGATGATCTTGGCCGCGCGCCACGGGTGCTCGGAGTCGACCTTGGCGGCCACCAGCATCGAGCTGTAGCCGAGCACGCGCGTGTCGAAGATCGGCGTGATCTCACGGATGATGCGCTCGTCCAGCAGCCGCTTGGTTCGGGCCAGAACCTCGTCCTCCGAGAGCCCCGCCAGCTGCGCCACCTGCGCGTACGGGCGGGCGGCGATCGGGAAGCTGCCCTGGAGCAGGTTAAGAAGCTTGCGATCAAGCTCGTCGAGCGGGACCGCC
>DASSXC010000112.1:0-6089 GCA_035704205.1 Solirubrobacterales bacterium
GAGGACTCCGAGCCCGATCGCGCGGCCGACCTGATCGGCTTTGCCGAGATGGCGGCGCGAATCAGCGACTACGAGGAAGCCCGTTCTTTTCGAGAGCGCCTGCGCGAGGTGGCCCTGCCGGTGCCGCTGATCCGCTCCGAGCACAAGGGCGCCGGCTCCCCGCCCCGCCGCTCGAGCCGTGCCGAGCAGGCCGCCGCCCCGCGGGCCGTCGTCCTGCTGCTCGTCGAGGACGAGCTGATCGGGGAGACGCTGAGGGTCGAGCGCGACCGCTTCCACAGCGTGCGGGCGCTGGTCAGGGTGATCGACTGGCCCGAGGTGCAGGACCGCCTGAAGTTGCGCTTCACGAGCGTTTGGGACACGGCGACGATCGAGGTCCCAGAGCTTTCTCTCGCCCGACCGTCAGCCGGACCCGAGCCGCTGGCGGTCGAAGGGGAGGTCCAGCTCGTCCTGCGGGCAAGCGGCGAGCAGGTCGTCAACCTGGCGATCGCCGCCAGCCTCGCTGGCGAAGATGGGCAGGAGTCTGAGATCGCGGTCTTGGGGCAGCGAGGGCTTGCGATTCGGGCATTCGACCCCCGCCTCGACGCGTTGACCGGAGTCGCCGTGATCGACGAGCGCCTGCACGATGCCGTAGCTCACCTCAAGGGCAAGGTCCCTGAGCCTGAGCTCGAAGCCTTCGTTCGCCTCTTCGCAGCGATCGCAAGGGCGGCACGGGCGATCCAGGTCAAGAACGTCTTCGAGGAGGGGACGCCCGTGCCGGAGAGCGAGTTCCAGGACGAGATGGAGCGCCGGTTGGGCTCCGATGCGACCCTCGGGGGCCGGCTGGAGCGCACCGACGCGGCGGGCGGGCACACCGACCTCGTCCACGACGGGATCAACTGCGAGCTCAAGGTAGAGCGCGACCGGGCGGTCAACCTAGAGGTCGCCCGCCGCTATATCGGCCAGCCCGTGCAGTACGGGTCGGGTTCCCAGCGCCAGCTCTCGCTGCTCTGCATCCTCGACATGAGCGCCAAGGACCTGCCGCCCGGGACGCTCGCCAACAACATCGGGCTGTTGGCGCCCGAGCTCCATGGGCAGGAGGATCCCGAGCATCCATCCTGGATCGGGGCCGTCGTCATCCCCGGCAACCTGCCGGTGCCAAGCAGCTGGTCGGGGACCCCTTTGCCGGCCGAAACGGAGGACGACGGGAGCTGAGCTCGCGGCGGCCGGGGAATCGTTAGGCCGAGATCCGGTAGTAGCGGTGCCATTCGGATAGCTCGGGCCCGTCGGCCTCGTTGACGTTCGGCCAAGAGCGGATCGAGCGGAAGGTGACCTCGCGCCCATAGCAGGCGATCACGGCCGAATAGCGCCGGTACTGATCGCGCGTGATACGGATGAACTCGCCCTCCTCGTAGTCGAGGGTGGGCGCCTCGCAGAGCGCTTTGCGGTCGACCCGCCCGGCCCGGTGGACCAACACGTTGCGGATCGCGAGCAGCTCGCCCACCGCCTGCTCCATGTCGTCGGGGATGGGCCGGTCCTTTGGGGCGTCCAGGCCGATCGCCGCGAGGGGCTCTTCGTAGCGCTTGAGTCCGGGTCCCTTCGGTTTCTTGCCCTTTGGAAGGCGCTTCTCGAGCACCGAGGTGAACGCCTCGACGAGCTTCTTGCGGATTTCCTCGTCGGGCATCGCCTTGCCCGGCAGCTCTGAGCTGATTTTCTCTTCGGCTTCACCCAGCATCCGCTCGGTGAGCACCGCACTCTGGACACGGCGCAGCGCCGGGGTGAATTCCTCGATCATCGCGTCGAGCGCGCTGACCATCGCGATCAGGCCCTGGGCGTTGTGGTGGGGGTGGTCATTGGCGATCTCGATCCGTGCCATCTCCGCCCGCTCCCACATCACCTGCAGCGTCTGCTGGTGCTTGGGGCTGAGATCCTCGTCGGTGCGCTTGACCCCAAGGCTCTGCTCGGTCCGCTCGAGTACGTCCTTGAGTTCGTGCAGCCCGAGGATGCTCATTGAGCGGACTCGTTCGGCCTCTTCAATTGCGTTCCAGAAATCGGCGACGGCGGCGCCCCGACCCCGGTCGAGACGGGGGTCGCGGCGCGCTGCCTCGATTTCGGAGCGGGCGACGTCGTTGAGGCGTGCCTCGCCGATCTCCTCGGCTCGCGGTTCTCGGGACACCGCTAGCTCTCCCCCAAGGCGCCGCGGCGCTTCGTTTCGGGGGCGCGCCGGTCCTTCTCGGCCGTTAACGACCCGTCAGGCGCTGCAGGCATTCGGGCAGATGCCGAGTCGGATGCTCGATTATGGCGCCTGGGAAGATCGAGGAGTGCTTCAGCGAGCCTCGCTATTCCGTCGGGCGTTCCCTGCTCCCAGGCCGGTAGATCCCGGTAGTCCTTGCGGTCGGGATGGGCAAGGTACCGGGCCGTTCCGCCCTGAATCTTTACGTCCATCGCGGCACCCTCGAAGAACCCCGGCGACACCTCGGCGACCAGTGGCGCTGGAGTGAAACGAGCTCTGGGCGGGTCGCGGAATCGAGCGAAAGATCGACCATGAGCCGACGATCGAGAATCGCGACCAAATGGCCGTCCCAAAAGCCCGGGGGAGCGTCCGTAGGAATATCTCCTTCGAAGCCCAGCCGAAATGACGAGTTAGTTTGTCCGTCAGCACGAAGCTCGACCGAGACCGCAAGGGGGCGTATCAGCAACCCCCGCTCTCGGCAGACATCTACAGCCATGCGGGTGAAAAGGATGCAATGGTCAGGGCCGGCGGCGGCCTCGGCCAGCGCCGGACGATGCGCCACCAGCAAGTCTGCGGCGCTCCTGGGAAGATCGAGCTGCATCATCGAAAGCAGGCTAGGCGATGCATAGACCTAGGTCATCTCGCCGTTTCGAGCCAACTCGCAGCCTGGGTCTGGGTAGGAACAGAGGTGGGAACAGAATTGACCTCAGAAGTCCCTTCGTGTCCTCTTGTGTCCTCTCGGAAATCGGCTCCAGCAAGCCATTTCGGCTCTATAGGCCAAAAATTAAGCTGTTGACAAATCCTCCCTCCTAAGGAGTAGGCCGCAGGTTCGAATCCTGCTCGGGGCGTCTCTGGATCGGGTTGTCGGCGTCGCTGGTTCTCTCGGGTTGACTAGTTCTATTTCGCGATAGCGTCCGTTCATCGCTCCCCTACCGCTACCGGCGCGGGCACCCGACGCCCCTCAAGGCGGCCTCGACACCCCGCGCCTGGTCGAGCGACTCAGCGAGAACTCCGTGCGCTGAGCTCGAGAGCACCGAGCGATTTAGACTGCTCGACCATGGCGGAGGCCCCGGATCGCCCCTTTCCCGTAAGGCTCGGACTGGCGGCGACGGAGGTGGTGAGTCTCGCCAAACGGTACGCCAAGTCCCTCGATACCGCGGAGGTGAAGAACCCTCACGTCCTCTACGCGCTGCTGAACCAGAAGGGCGGCTTGGGCGCCAGAGCGCTGGAGGAGCTGGGAATCGAGTACCCGGACACGGCTCGCCTGCTGCGCTACCCCCCACCTGAGGGGCCGTTCCCCGAGCCGCTGGGCAGGGCGGACATGCCAACCCTCTCCTCCGAGGTGCTGGAGACGCTGGGGTGGGCGGGGGCCGAGGCGGAGGCCGACGGGTGGTCTGAGGTCGACCCCGGGCACATCCTGATCGCTCTCTCGCAGGTCGGAAAGGACGTCGCGCTCCTCCTCGAAGAGCGGGGCGGCGGACCCGAGCGCATCCGCGAGCTGGTCAATCTGCTCCGTGCCGACCGGGGAGAGCAGGCGAAGCAGGACGACTCCCAGCGGGCCGACCGTCCCGAACGGCTGGAGGCGGTGCCGACCCACCGGGACGGGCCGGCCACCGAGGACGACATGGGGCGGGGGCGCTTCGCCGAGGTGCTGGGGGAGCGGATGCGGCGTGTGCGTGGCGAGGACACCGAGCGGCCGGCGGGCAACTGGCGGCAGAGATGGCGCAAGCGCCGGCGCGACGCCGCCGAGGCGCGGCTGACCGGGCCTTTCATGGTTCACGTCCACGCTCCCTGGGGGGCTGGCAAGTCCTCGCTGCTGAACTTCCTCGCCACCGACCTGCGCAACCGTGAGCCGCGGGACGGCGGAGGCGTCCGCCGCGCCGCCCAGTTCCTCTTCGGCCGGCGCAGGGCGGTGAAACCGCAGCTCTCGCGCTGGATCGTCGTCCCCTTCAACGCCTGGGAGCACCAGCGCCTCGCCACCCCGTGGTGGTGGCTGCTCGCGGCGATGCAACGCCGCTGCGGGCGGGAGCTGTGGTGGATCGACCGCCGCCGCTGGGCCTGGTTCTGGCTGCGGGACGTCGGCTGGCGGATCTGGAACGTGCGGATCGCGGTGCTGACCGTGAGCCTGCTCGCGGTCCTCGTCGGCGTCGTCTGGGCGCTCGACTGGTTCGGCCTCGCCGACGAGTCGCTGAGCACGGTGCAGACCGTGCTCCTCACGGCCGGCTCGGCCGCGGCGCTGGCCACCACCCTGTTCACCGTCGCGCGCGGGACGGGCCGCTGGCTGGCGATCGGTTCGGCCGAGGGGGCCGATCGCTTCCTCAAGCGCGCCAGCGACCCCCTCGGCGTCTACCGCCGCCGCTTCCGCTGGCTGGTGCGCTCCACCGGCCGCCCGATCGCGGTGTTCGTCGACGACCTCGACCGCGGCCGGCCGGAGTACGTGGTCGAACTGCTGGAGGGCATCCAGACCCTGTTCGTCGCCGAGCCGGTCGCCTACGTGGTCGCCGCCGACCGCGCCTGGCTCTACCAGAGCTTCGGCAAGGCCTACGAGGACTTCGAGGAGACGGCCGGCGACCCCTCGCGGCCGCTCGGCTTCCGCTTCCTCGAAAAGACCTTCCAGATCTCGATGGAGATCCCGCCGATGAGCGACGACGTGCGGGGAGCGTTCTGGGGCAGCCTGCTGAGCACTTCCCCCGGCGGCGAGGGCGCGCGGGGACGCTCGAGCACGAGCGTGCCCGCCGACGCCTTCGCCGAGCTCTCGACCCAGGAGGAGGTCGAGAGCCAGGCCCAGAGCCTCCTCGCCGCCGGCATGGAGCCCGAGGACGTCTACGCGGGCGCGGTGCGCCGGTTCAACGCCGCCGAGATCGAGCAGCAGACCGAGACGCTGCTGACCAAGTTCGCGCCGCTGCTGGAGAGCAATCCCCGCTCGATGAAGCGACTGGTGAACGCCTACGGCTTCGAGCGGGACCTCCTCGTCCGCCAGGGGCACTTCCTCGACGAGGAGGAGCGTCGCCAGCTCGCCCTGCTGACCATCCTGCGCCTGCGCTGGCCCCTCTTCGCCGACCATCTGCGCGACAACCCGGCCGACGCCGACCTCTGCGCGGCCGGCAACGGAACGGCCCCCGACGATCACGAGTTCAAGCGAATCTTCACCGATCCCGCCCTGCGGGCCCTCTTCGAAGACTCAGTCGTCGGGACGAAGCTCGACCGCGGCCTGATCGAGCGGTTCCCGAGCCGGGACGAATGAGTCCTAGCGACCGTCAGGAGATCGCTTCGCCTTTGTCCAGCTGGATCTCCCCCTGATCCAGCGCTTCGTCATAGACCCGCACCTCGTCGATCTTGCCGTCGAAGTAGGTGGCCAGGTAGGAGCTGTAGCCGATCGTCAGTTCGCCGCTGTTGGCCTGGGCGGTTACCGCCGAGTGGGTGGCGAGGAGTTCGCCGTTCAGGTAGAGGCGCAGGTTGGTTGCGTCATAGGTGACGGCCAGGTGCGACCAGGTGCCGGTGGTGAGGGCGGCTGAGCCGTTGACGCCGTTGATGGAGCCGTTGTTGGCGGTAAAGCCGGCCGGGGGGGCCGGGGTCGCCTGGTTGCCGGAGGCGGCGAGCAAATAGCCCGAGAGGGGGCCGCCTTTGAGCTTGGCGATGGCCGGGTTCCATTTGGCCAGGGTGTCTGGCCGCACCCATGCCTCCAGGGTGAAGGCTTTGGTCAGGTCGAGGTCGTTGGCATCGGCGATCTTGACCAGGCCGTTGGTGCCGTTGAAGTCCAGGGCGGAGCCGTATTTGCCTTCGCCGCTCCAGCTGGCGCCGCCTTCGATCGTGCCGTCGTGGTTGCCGGTGGAGTCGTGGGCGACGGTGCCTTGGTTCTCGTCGAAGGAGTAGGCGGCGA
>DASSXC010000113.1:0-4385 GCA_035704205.1 Solirubrobacterales bacterium
GATCGCCGTGATGATGTCCATCGTCTCCAACACCCGCGTCGACATCGTCGCCCGCGGTGTGATCAAGGCCTGTCTCGAGCTCGGCAAGGACCCCGCCGAGACGATCGCGGTCTTCCGCATCCCCGGGGCCTGGGAGGAGGAGGGCGCCAAGATCCTCGGCAAGTACGGAATCGAGTTCCGCGATCGCTCCGCCTCCATGTGGGAGGCCGCCGGCGAGGCCGTCGAGAAGATCCAAGGAGCGGCCGCCTGATGTCGATCCTGTTGAACAGGGAATTCACCTTCATCGTCCAGGGCATCACCGGACGCGAGGCGGTCAACCTGACGAAGGAGTGTCTGGACTACGGCTCCAAGGTGGTCGGCGGAGTCACCCCGGGCCGCAAGGGCCGCGACGTGCACGGCGTACCGGTCTTCGACACCGTCGAGCAGGCAGTCACCGACCACGGCGGGGCGATCGACGGCTCGGTCGTCACCGTCCCCCCCGCCTTCACCAAGGACGCCGTGTTCGAGGCGATCGAGAACGGCATCCGGCTGATCGTCGTCGTCACCGAGCGCATCCCGCGACGCGACGTCGCCCAGATGGTCGAGCTCGCCGACGAGCGCGGCTCACGCATCATCGGGCCGAACTGCCTCGGCGTGATCGTCCCTGGCGTCTGCAAGATGGGCGGAATTGGAGGCCCGGCCAAGGACGCGGCAAAGGCGTATGAGCCGGGCTCGATCGGCGTCATGTCCCGCTCCGGCGGCATGACCACCGAGATTTCCTCCACCCTCACCGCCGCCGGCCTCGGGGTCTCCACCGCAGTGTCGATCGGGGGCGACGCCATCATCGGCTCCACGTACGCCGAGCTCATGCCCCTCTTCGAGGACGACGACCAGACCGAGGCGATCGTGATCTACACCGAGCCCGGCGGCCGCATGGAGGCCGAGCTGGTCGACTGGCGCGAGGCGAACGACTCCAGGCTGCCGATCGTGGCGTTCATGGCCGGCAAGTTCATGGACGACGAGGAGATGAAGGGGATGAGCTTCGGCCACGCCGGGACGATCGTTGAGGGCGCCGAGGACTCGGCGACCCAGAAGATCGCCCGCCTCGAGGCCGCCGGCATCCCCGTCGTCGAGCGGATCGACGAGATCCCGGGCGCCGTCAAGGAGAAGCTGGGGGCCGCGGTCTGATGCCTGGAACCCAGGATCTGCAGGGGATCTTCATCGACGTCGAGGTCCGCGACGACGTCGCCGACGATCCGGAGCTCGCCGCCAAGCTGGAGGAGGTCTGCCCCGTCGACATCTACGACCTGCGCGAGAGCGACGGCGGCGTCGCCATCAACCGCGACAACCTCGATGAGTGCGTGCTCTGCAACCTCTGCGTCGAAGCCGTCCCGCCGGGCGGCGTGGTCGTCAAGAAGCTCTACGACGGCACCGAGCTGCGGCGCTAGTCGAAAGATCGGCGCACGGGAGTAGGTTCCCCGACGTGACAGCGTCCATTGTCGCCCGCGACCCGGGCACCGGCGAGCTTGGAGTGGCCGTCTTCACCGCCTGGCCGGCCGTCGGTGGGGTCGTGCCCTTCGCACAGCCCGGCGTCGGCTCGGTCGCCACCCAGTCGTACGTCGAGATCTCGTTCGGACCCCGGGCGCTCGAGATGCTGGCCAAGGGAGCCGGCGCGCACCGCGCCGTCGACCAGCTGATCGCATCCGACCCGAAGCCCGCCGTGCGGCAACTGGCGGTGATGGCCGCGGATGGCGAATCGGCTGGATTCACCGGCGACGGGTGCGTCCCATACGCCGGGGAGGCCACGGGGGCGGACTGCCGCTGCCAGGCGAACATGATGGCGTCCGAGGGCGTGCCCGAGGCGATGGCCGAGGCCTTCGAGACGGCGGAGGGCGAACTTGCGCTCCGTCTGCTCGCCTCTCTCGAGGCGGGAGAGGCGGCGGGCGGCGATGCCCGTGGTCGCATCTCCGCGGCCCTCCTGGTGGTGCCGGCGGATGGCGAGCCCTGGCGGCGGAGCGTGGATATTCACGTCGACTATGACGAGGACCCTCTGGCCCAGCTTTCTCGGGCGTTGCGCTTCCACCGCGCCTACTCGCTTCTGGACCTGGCGGAAGAGAGGGCCGAGGCGGGCGACGCAGATGGCGCGAGGCAGGCCGGTACGGAGGCCGTTGCCCTCTCAGAGGACGATCCCCAGATCCTCCTCTGGGTGGGGCTGGGCGCAGCGGACGTCGACCTCGAGGCCGGGCTGGGCCTGGTCCGCCGGGCGCTCGAGCTCCAGCCCTCGCTCGCCGAGTTTCTCGCTCGGCTCGGCGACGACATCGCGCCTTCGGCGGCGGCGGTCCGGGGGCGGCTCGCGGCGGACGGCTCCTAGGGCGACCGGGCGTGACGCGGCGTTAGGCTCCGCCGGTGGCCGAGCCGGTGACACCCACCCCGATGCGCGTCGCCTTCGAGGCTCGTGACCACGAGGCTCTGGTCGAGGCGCTGTCCCCGGATGTCGTTCTCCGGTCTCCGATCTTCGAGGTTCCCTTCAGCGGACGCGATGAGGTCGGGGATCTGTTCGCCGTCCTGCTGGACACGCTCTGGCCGCTGACCTACGTCGACGAGATCCCGGGCGATCCACACGTCCTGCACTTCACCGGAGAAGTGGGCGGGAAGCGGCTCGAGGGCCTCGACCTGATTCATCTCGACGAGCAGGGGCGTGCGAAGGAGATCACGGTCTTCTTCCGGCCGTTTCCGGCCGTCGCCGCGTTCCTCAGCGAGACGGGCCCGAAGCTGGCGCGTAGGCGCGGCGGGTCGGGCCGGGCCGCGTTCCTGAAGATCGCCGGTGCGCCCCTCGGCGCGCTGATGCGCACGACCGCGACGACCGGACCCCGGCTCTTGGGCCTGCGGCGAGGCAAGGGCTTGTGACCACGGCCGAGGACCTGCTCCGCACCGACTCGGAGAGGGCGGCGCTTCAGAGGCTCCGCGATATCACCGGCCAGACCGGCGGACCGATGGAGCGGCACGGCCTTCGGGTCTTCCTGATCGCCGATCGGCTCGCCACCGCGCGCGAGGCGGACGTCGACCGTGAGGTCCTGCTCATCGCCGGCCTGCTTCACGACATAGGCCTGTACGACGAGGCCTCACACGGCGGCGTCTACGTCACTGAGGGCGCCGAGTTCACTGCGGACCTCCTGCGGCAGCGAGGCTGGGGCGAGGCGCAAATCCTGCTCTGCTTCGACGCGATCGAGCGCCACCATGAGACCCGCTCGCAGTGGGACCGCGGCACTGAGGTCGAGCTGATCCGGCGCGCCGACCTGGTCGACCTGACGACCGCACTGGTCACCTTCGGGCTTCCGCGCGACTGGCTCCGAGACCTCTTTCGATCGGTGCCGCGCGACGGGACCTACGCGACCATCGGCTGGGAGGTCGCCAAGCAGCTCACCCACCGGCCGCTGAAGTTCGCGCAGATCTTCAGGCGCTGACGCGCCGCCTAGCGCCGGGCCGCCCCATACGACCGGCCGCCCCCCAGGCGGAATGCCGGATCGCCCCGCGTCGACTTCTCCCAGCGGTGGGCGGCGATGCGCCACGGCGAGCTCGCCGCGAGCGCCGACCGCTTCTTCTTCCCCTTCTTCTTGCACTTCTTCTTGGCGGCGGCCGCATGGTTCCTCTTTTTCTTCTTCTTGCACTTCTTCTTCTTCTTCGGCTGTGTGGCCGACGGCGGCGACGAGGGCGGGACGGAGGCGATCGCCGCCTCCTGCGCCGTCAACTCGACCGAGCCGATGTCGCCGCCGTCGCCGCCCGAGGCGTTCGTGCGGTCCGGGAGGTCGATCGGCCGGTCCGTGCCGCGCTGGTCGGGGCTGTCGAAGGAGAGGCCCCTGTCCACCACCGGGCTGTTGGCCGCCGGTCTCAGCGTGGACGTGCCGCCGCCGTTGTTCTGGAGCGGGCCGAGCAGCGGGTCCTGCCCGAGGATGTTCGGCCCTGTGTTCATTGGCGGAGGGTCGAGATAGGCGGTGTCAGGCGAACGGATCAGATCGAAGGCCGCGTAGAAGGCGTGCCCGAGGTCGTTGTCCTGACCCGGAGCCGTGTTGTTGGCGACGATCGAGTTGTAGAGGAAGCCCTCGCCGCCGAGGACGGCGATGCCGCCCGCGTAGTAGGAGGAGTTGCCCGCGATCGTGGAGCTGTAGACGAAGGAGGGAGAGCCGGCGGAGGCTCCACCCCCGATGCCATCGTCGGCGCTCGCGTGGTTCCCGGAGATGGTCGAGGTCCCGATCGTGCCGAGGCTGTAGTAGCCGAAAAGCCCGCCGCCGTCCTGGCCGGCGTTGTTGCCCGTGATCTCCGTCAAGTAGATACCCGTGTCGATGCCCTGGTTGTTCCCATGCCCGGCCGAGTAGAGGGCTCCGCCGTTGAGCGTCGCGGTGTTCCCC
>DASSXC010000114.1:0-23087 GCA_035704205.1 Solirubrobacterales bacterium
CGAGGTCGATCCGCAGAGTCCCCGCCAACTCGCCCATCGCCCCGGCGCCGTCGAGATCCGCTCCCCGCTCGAGGCCCGCCAGCGCCACGCAGCGGTACATCGCCCCCGAATCGAGGTAGGTGAAGCCGAGCGCCGCTGCGACGGCGCGGGCGACGGATGACTTACCGGCCCCGGCGGGACCGTCGATGGCGATGACCATGGCCGCGCAGCGTACGCTGCCGGACGCTCGCCTGCGAGCCGCTCACGCGGCTCATGAGCCGATACCGAGCGGGCTATCCGCCCGTCATGTCGATGTCGACCGGTTCGCCTCCTTTGGTGCCCGCGAAGGTCAGCGATTTTTCGACGTGGTAGACGCCGCCGGTGGTTTCGTTTTCTGTCCCGCTGCTCGGGCAGAGGAAGAGGTTGCGGTGGATTTTGACTTTGAACCCTTCGACCGCGCCCGCATCGAGCACGATGTCGCCGCTGCTGTTTGTCAGTGTGGCTTTTTTGAGCCCCGACTGCGGCGGTATCGTCAGCGTGCACATCGGCGTTTCGCTTGTCATGTTCGTGTGGCTGGCGTAGATGCGCAGCTGGAGCCCGGGTTTGCCTTCCGGACAGGCGACCGCGACATCGGCGACGTAGTGCCCTTCCGTCACCTTTTCCTGCGGCGTCAGCTTGTACTTGCATTCGTTGCTGGTGAATTTCGCCGGAATGCCCCCGGTGCTCGTGCATTTGGGGTAGGAGGGCGCCAATTCGAGCGTCAACCTCCCTTCCTGTTCCGCTTCCGGTTCGCCCAACAGGCCGTCGAATTCGCCTTCGGCGCAGGTCACCGTGGCGCCGAACCCTGTGAACTTGTCTTCGCCCGTGCTTTTCGCTTTGACTGTCGCCGAATACTGATCCGCTGTGAACGCCACCGGGTGTTTTCTTTTTTCGTTTGCTTTCCTCAGCAGGGCAAGGTCGAGGCTTTTGACTTTTGCCAGTTCCGCCAACGACGTATCCAGCGAGTGGAAGTAGACGATGTTGCCTTCTTCTTTTTTCGCGTCTTCGAAGTCATACGCAACGAAGGTACCTTCCAGGTAGTCCACAGCAGCCGCGGAGTAGAACGGGCCGCCGCTGTCGCCTTTCCCACCTTTCGCGCCGTTTTCCAGCTCCACTTTGTAGAGATTTTCGGTTTTCTCCGGTTTTCCGTCGAATGTGTAGCTGTAACCTTCTTCAATGATTTCGCCACATTTCACTTCGGAGCGTTGGCCCGAGAAGCACGTTTTCTCGTTTTTCGTCGGTTTCACGCTATTCGCTATCGACGTGGGATTGAAGTCGAATGACGAGTTCCATATCGCCAATGCAGGTACGACGGGAACGAGATCGTTCGGCAGCGCCCAGTAGCTCGTATTTACCTCGATTACCCCGATGTCGGTTTTGCCGTTTATGTAGGGGCCCGCCGTGCCGATTTCTTTTTCTTCTTCCGCCTTGTTGTAGGAGTACCATTTTTTTCCCTCACCGCCGCCGGCCTGGATGCAGTGCCCGGCGGTGAGCAGGTACGTTTTTGTCGCTTTGGCGGCCGTCGATTGATCTTTCAGGACGACCGGCGGTCCGGCGGTGCAGGTTCCCCTGTTGCCGCTGCCGTCTTTTTCACTGTCAACCGTGACGCCGGCGACGATCGTTTTATCGCAATAGGCTTTCATTTTCGCCCATTTTTTGCATCTGGTGGCGGGTATGATTCGAAGGCGCGGATCGGGAGCGACCTCGATTGAGACGTCGACCGCGGCATCCGAAGCTTCGCGTTCCAGCGTGGAGCGCCTGGAGGAGGGAACCGACGAGCCCAGTTCCACCTTCACGGAGTTGCTGTCGGGCGCGAGCGAGGTCGCGACCTGCCCGTTTTCGAACAGGTCGGTGAGCCGGCGGTTCCATCGATCCTGCGCGGCTTCGAGCTCGGACGAGGTCGATTGGACCGGAGTCTCGGTGACGAATTCGGATAGGCCCACCCGCGCAGCCAGAGCTTCCACCGTCTGGCGGCTCGCCGGGGAGGTAACGCCGACGTGCATCTGCGCGGTCGACGGTTCGAACCACATCCCCCCGAAAGCGGTTCCCAGAGCGGCTTCCAGCTTGGATCTGAGATTGGCGCGCGTGAGCGCAGCTTCGGCTTCGCCCGCCCGACTGGATCGTGCCGGAGATTCGCTCGTGCCGGTCAGCGCGGTCCTCTCCCCGGCGACCGAGCCCTGAGCCTCGGCATAGGCGAGCGCCGCGACGAGCAGCCCGATCGCGACGACGAGGCCGCGTGCCCTTCGAATCTCGATGGAGTTCATCTGGCGCCCTTCCTCCCGTCAAACGCCTGCCGCCCTCCCTCTCTATCATTTGGTCGGCTTTTTGTCAAATATTCTTGAGTAAATTCCTCCTTGGACCCTGTCGCCTGGACGGGGCGGTCGGTCTCAGCCGGCGAGCAGCGAGGCGAGGTCTGCCTCGAAGCCGGGATAGCTGACCGCGGCCGCGTCCATGCCGCCGACCTCGACGCCCTCGCGCGAGGCGAGGCCCGCGACCGCGCCGAGCATCGCGATGCGGTGGTCTCCGTGCGACTCGATCGCGCCGCCGCGAAGACCGCCGCCGCCCTCGATCCGCATCCCGTCCTCGCTCGTCTCGACGCTCGCACCGAGTGCGGTCAGCGCCCCGCTCACGGTCTCGATCCGGTCGCTCTCCTTGCGGCGCAGCTCGGCGGCGTCGCGAATCGTCGTCACGCCCTCGGCGAAGCAGGCGGCGAGGGCAACCAGGGGGAGCTCGTCGATCGCCAGGGGGATGTCCGTCCCACCCACCTCGGCCCCGCGCAAGGTCGAGGCGCGGGCTCGCAGTCTTCCGCTCGGCTCGCCGCCGCGTTCGCCGTCCGGCTCGACCTCGATCTCGGCGCCCATCCGCGCGAGGATCGAGAGCAGCCCGGTGCGGGTCGGGTTGAGGCCGACGCCGCTGAGCGCGACATCGCTGCCGGGAACGAGCAGCGCCGCGACCACGAAGAATGCGGCGGAGGAGAAGTCGGCGGGGACGGCGATCTCGCCGGGTTCGAGGCGCGCCGCCGGCCGCACCGTGACCGTCCCCTCCCCGCGCTCGATCTCCGCCCCGGCCGCGGCCAGCATGCGCTCGCTGTGGTCGCGGCTCGGCAGCGGCTCGACGATCCTGGTCTCGCCCTCGGCGAGCAGGCCGGCGAAGAGCAGGCAGGACTTGACCTGGGCGCTGGCGATGGGGAGCTCGTACTCGATGCCGTGCAGCGGCGCCGCCTCGATGCCCAGCGGAGGCAGGCGGCCTTCGCGACAGTCGAGCTCCGCACCCATCGAGCGCAGGGGTACGGCGATCCTGTCGACCGGCCGGCGGCGAATCGAGTCATCGCCGTCGAGCGTCCACGACCCCGTCTCCTGCCCGGCGAGCCAACCCGGCAGCAGGCGCAGCAACGTGCCCGCGTTGCCGACGTCGATCGCCGCCGGCGCCGCACCGCGCAGGCCAACCCCGCGGACGCGCAGCCCAACCCCCCCGATCCGACCTGCATCGAGGCCCAAATAGGGCCTCGATGCAGGTCGGGTGACCTTGGCGCCCAGAGCCTCGACCGCCGCCAGGGTCGAGCGGGTGTCGGCTGCGTCGAGGTAGTTCTCGATCGTCGTCTGGCCCTCCCCCATCGCGGCGATCAGCGCCGCGCGGTGGGAGACGGACTTGTCCGCCGGCGACACGAGGGTGCCGCGCAGCGGGCCCGCGGGATCGAAGCGGGTCGCCACCGAGGCCCTAGTCCTCTGCCACGACGGTCGCGCTGTGGCCCAGCTCGCCGACCAGCGCGGCGGCGCGACCCGCCTGCTCCTCGCCGCTGACCCAGAGTGAGATCGCACCGGACTTCATATCGGCCGCCGGGTGCAGGGCCATGTCCTCGATGTTGACTCCCGCCTCGCCGAGGGCGAGGGCCAGCTCCGCGACCGTGCCGGGTCGATTGGAGACGACGACTCGAACCTCGCGCAGGGGGCCTCCCGTCCTGTCGGCCTCGAGCAGGCGACGCCGGTCCGCTGCCGCGGCGGCGTGCCAGGCGGCGACCGCGCTTGTCTCGCCTGAGCCGATCAGCTCGCGAGCCTCGCCGAGGCGGGCGATCGCATCGTCGATGGCCGCCACGACCGCCTCGTCGTTGGCGGCGAAGATGTCGCCCCAGATTGCCGGGTTGGAGCCGGCCACGCGGGTCGCGTCGCGGAAGCTCGGGCCGACCTCGGGCAAGCGCTCGGAGTCGCGTGTCAGCTCCGCCGCCGCCTGGGCGGCGAGCACGTTGGCGAGCACGTGCGGCAGGTGGCTCACCGTCGCCATAAGGCGATCGTGCGCCTCGGCCGAGATCGCCTGCGGTCGGGCGCCGAGCCCGGCGATGGCCCGCTGAAGGCGGTCGTAGAGGATCCCGCTGGAGCGCTCGGTCGGCGTCAGGTACCAGCGGGCGCCCTCGAAGAGGTCGGCCCGGGCGTTGCCCACGCCGGCGGTCTCGGCCCCGGCCAGGGGGTGCCCGCCGATGAAGCGCTCGTCCTTGCCGAGCGCCGCGACCAGCCCGTGCTTGGTCGAACCGGCGTCGGTGATGACCGTGTCGGGCCCGCTGGCGGTCAGGGCCGCGACGACGAGGTCGGGCAGGGCCGAGACCGGCGCGGCGCAGAAGACGACGTCCGCCCCGGCGCATGCCTCCTCGACCGACGCGGCCGAGCGTTCGATCGCCCCCCGCTCGACCGCGCTCTCCACGCTCGGCCTGTTCGGACCCCAGCCGACGACCTCGCTGCCGAGCCGCTCCCGCGCGGCGAGCCCGATCGAGCCCCCGATCAGGCCCAGCCCGAGGACGGCCGTCCGCATCAGCCCCGCCGCGCCCTCGCCGCTGCCGCCAGTCCCTCCAGCGCCGTTACCGTGTGATCCCAGTCGATGCAGGGATCGGTGATCGACTGCCCGTGGGTAAGCGACTCGCCGTCGCCGAGGTCCTGGCGGCCCTCGACCAGGAAGGACTCGAGCATCACGCCGACGATCGCCGCGTTTCCGGCGGCGACCTGGTCGCCGATCTCGGCCACGGCGAGCATCTGCCGCTCCGGGTCCTTGGCGCTGTTGTCGTGGGAGGCGTCGATCACCAGCCGCTCGGCGAGGCCGGCGGCGGCGAGCATCTCGAGCGCACCGGCGACGCCCTCGCGATCGCAGTTCGGCGCGCCGCGACCGCCGCGCAGGATCACGTGGCCGTCGGGGTTGCCGGCGGTGTGGAGGATCGCCGGGCGGCCGGCGTCGTCGATGCCGGCGAAGGCGTGCGAGGCCGCGGCCGCGCGCACCGCGTCGACGGCGACCTGGACGTTGCCGTCGGTGCGGTTCTTGAAGCCGATCGGCATCGAGAGGCCCGAGCCGAGCTGTCGGTGGGTCTGGCTCTCGGTCGTGCGCGCGCCGATCGCGCCCCAGGCGACCGTGTCGGAGATGTACTGCGGCGTGATCGGGTCGAGGAACTCGCAGCCGATCGGCAGGCCGAGGTCGAGCACCTGCAGCAGCAGGGTCCGCGCCATGCGCAGGCCGGCGTTGACGTCGCAGGAGCCGTCGAGATAGGGGTCGTTGATCAGCCCCTTCCAGCCGGTCGTCGTCCGCGGCTTCTCGAAGTAGACGCGCATCGCGACGAGCAGGTCGTCGCCCAGCTCGCCGGCCAGCTCGGCGAGCCGGCCGCCGTACTCGAGCGCCGCCTCGACGTCGTGCACGCTGCACGGGCCGACCACGACCAGCAGCCGGTCGTCGGCCCTTTCGAGCACGTTCTCGACGTCCTGCCGCCCCTTCACGACGACCCCCTCGCGCTCCTCGCCCAGCTGCAGGTCACCCAGCAGGGCTTCCGGCGGGACCAGCTCGACCACGCGCTCGATCCGCTGGTCGCGAACCCGGTCCCGCGCTTCCTCTCTCATTCCGATGATCATCTTGGCTTCATCCTTCCCCACGTTTCGAGACTCTACTTTCCGTGCGGGCTTCGCCATGCGAGCGCGGGCATTGCGAAACGCGCGGTCATTGGAACCGGCGCCCGGCCAGACGCTCTATGTGGGCGGCGCGAAGCCGCCAGGCCGGACGCCTAGCTAAATCGCCAGAGATAGGAGTAGCGGGCAGGGGCAACCGCGGCGCGGCGCGCGCACATGCTGCTGGCGGTGTCGCCTGTTCGCTTCACGTCGCCTGACTTTGTAGCAGGCGGAACAGGATTAGTCGAGGATTTCGCCGAGGGCGGCCAGGAAGCGGTCGTTCTCCCGCGGGGTCCCGTAGCTGACCCGGATGTAGCCGGGGTCGCCCAGCGGGGCGCCGGGGCGGACGGCGATCGCCCGCGCCGCGAGCCCGCTGACGACGCCTTCTTCGTCGGCGTCGCCGAGGTCGATCCAGGAGAAGTTGGTCTGGGTCTCCGCCGTCGAGAGGCCGAGCTCGTGGAGGCCCTCCTCGACGCGAATGCGCTCGACCAGGGTGCGCTCGACCCGCTGCTCGACGTCGTCCTGGTGCAGGATCGCCTCCGCCGCGGCGGCCTGCGCGAGGGCATTGACGCTGAACGGCTGGCGGACCGCGTCGATTGCGGCGCGGAACTTGGCCGAGCCGAGGGCAAGGCCCACCCGCAGGCCGGCCAGACCGTAGACCTTGCTGAAGGTGCGCAACACGACCAGGTTGGGGAAGTCGGCGAGCAGATCGACGGTGGAGTCTGGGTCGTCGACGGTCTGAAACTCGATGTAGGCCTCGTCCAAGGCGATCGTCACGTGGCTGGGGATGCGCTCGCAGAACGCCGCGATCTGCTCGGCGGGCAGGTGCGTTCCGGTCGGGTTGTTCGGGTTGCAGACGATCGCGAGCTGGGTGGCCGCCGTCACCTCGGCCGCCATCGCCTCGAGGTCGTGGACCTCGCCCTCGGCAAGCGGCACACGGACCTCGCGCGCTCCGGTCAACGCCGCCAGGTGCGGATACATCGAGAACGACGGCCAGGCGTAGAGGATCTCGGCACCGGGCTCACAGAGCGCCTCGGCGGCGGCGAGCAGAATCTCGCAGGAGCCATTTCCGACAGCGACCCGGCCGGGCTCGACCTCGTAGCGCTCGGCGATGCGACGGCGCAGCAGCGTCGCATCGGGGTCCGGGTAGCGATTCATCGCCGCTGCCGCCCCACGGATCGCCTCGACGACCCCCTCGTGAGGGCCGAAGGGCGACTCGTTGGAGGCAAGCTGGGCAATACCGCCGGCGGCAATCGCCTCCGGCGCCTGCCCGGTCGGCACGCCGGCCTGGTAGCCGGGCATACGGGCGAGCTTCTCGGCGAAGGTGACGGTCATACGCCCATTGTGCCGACCGGGCGCGTTACTGCGCGGCGTGGAGGTCGGTGCGGAGGTCCTGGGTCGCGCCGAGGTAGGCGTGGGTGACGGTGTGGCCAGCGGGCGCGTAGTAGTGGACCATCGCCCTGATCACCCGCGGCATCGAACCCGGCACGGGGATCTCCCGGCAGCAGAGCAGCGGCACCGCCTCGAGGCCGAGACCGCGCGCAGCGACGGCCGGGAACTCGGCGTCGAGGTCGTCGGTGGTCGTGAACAGGCAGCTGACCATCGCCACCGGCTCGAGCGCGTTGCGCTCGAGCAGCTCCCGCATCAGCTCGGTTGTCGCCTCGGCGATCGCGTCGGCCCGATTGGCCTCCGCCTGCACAGCGCCGCGCACCGCAAAGAGCCGCTGGGTTCCATTCTCGCTCACGCCGGGCATCTTCCCAAAGCGAGGCACGGGGGGCGAATTTACTTCCGCTGTGACTTATGTATCCATAGGACACAGAACTAACAGGGGAAGGAAGTTCAGGGACGTTGCCAAGCTGGCGGCCCGCCAACACGGAGTCATCGCCCGAAGGCAACTCCGAGAGCTCGGCGTGACCGACATCTCAACTTCCAGAGCCGTACGGGCCGGACACCTCCATCCGAGCTTTCGCGGCGTCTTCAACGTCGGCAACCCACGAAGCAGCGCGCATGGTCGGATGCTTGCGGCAACCATGGCCTGCGGCGATGGTGCGGTGGTTTCGCACCTTACCGCCGCGGCCCTCCTCGGTCTGCGCGACCGCACACCGGTGGTGATCGACGTCATCGCATGTGGGCAATCCGGACGAGGAATCGACGGAATCCGATGCCATCATGTGCCGCTCCCGCAGGCAGGCGAAAGAGGGTCATGCAGGGGAGTCCCGTGCACGAGCCCCTCGCGAACGATCATCGACCTGGCGGGGACATTGGGCGAACGTCCCTTGCGCCATCTGGTCGAGCGGGCCGCCGTCCTTCAGCTGCTCGACGACACAGCCATCGAAGAGTCACTGGCCCGGCGGCGGCGCAGGGGGGCGCCGCTGCTGCGCTCGATCCTGCGCGATTGGCGTCCCACCGGGGCGCCCCGGGCAAGCGGTGCGCCGCCCCGCCTTCGAAGCGAGCTCGAGGCCCGACTGCTGATGCTGACCGGGGCCGCAGAGCTGCCCCAGCCCCGGTGCAACGCAAGGGTCGAGACGGACGAAGGGTCGTTCGTCGTCGACTTCCTCTGGCCAAGGCACCGGATCGTCGTGGAAACCGATGGCAGGGGCTTTCACGACAACCCAATTGCCTTCGAGCGCGATCGGCGGCGTGATCGCGCCCTGCAAACGAGCGGCTACCGGGTGGTTCGCTTCACCCACCTGCAGGTCGAGGAGGAACCTCAAGCGGTCGCCTCTTCCATCCGTCGTCTGCTGGCCAGGGAACTCGGGTAGCGTCGGCATATGGCAGTTCGAACGACGGAGCTGATTTTCTCCACCCAGGGTGACTGCGACGTGGTGGACATCACCGGGAACGTGCGACGGGCGATCGCCGAAGCCAAGGCTACGGAAGGGCAGATGCTCGCCTTCGTGCGGGGCTCGACCGCGGCCATTTCGACCATGGAGTTCGAGCCCGGTGGAGTCCATGACCTGCAAGCGATGCTGGAGCGGCTTGTTCCGACGCGCGGCGATTACGAGCACAACCGGCTCAACCACGACTCCAACTCGCACGCCCATCAGCGGGCGACGGTGGTGGGTGCTTCCGAGACGGTGCCGATCGTGGACGGCCGCCTCGCACTTGGCACCTGGCAGCAGCTCGTGCTGATCGACTTCGACGACCGGCCGCGGGAGCGGACCGTCGTCATTCAGCTCACGTCCTGAGCCCCAGCCTCACGCAGCTCGGCGACCTCCTGATCGGACAGGCGGCGCGCCTCGCCCTCGGGCAGGTCGCCGAGATCGATTGGGCCGAAGCGGACTCGTTGCAGAGTGACGACATCGTTGCCAACGGCTTCAGCCATACGACGCACCTGGCGGTTGCGGCCCTCGCGAAGGACGATCTCCATCTCGCGCTCGCCGAGCCGTCGAACCCCGGCAGGAGCAGTGCGCCCATCGTCCAGGTCGACTCCACTTGCCAAGCGACGCAGATCGGCCTCGCCGGGCGGACGCCGTAGCCGCACCCGATAGGCCTTCGTCACTTCATAGCGAGGATGGGTGAGCCGACTGGCCAGCTCACCGTCGTTGGTCAGCAGCAGCAACCCGGTCGAGTCGGCATCGAGACGCCCGACCGGGTACAGCCGAGCCTTCGAATCGACCAACTCGACCACGGCCGGGCGACTACCTGGCTCACGCGCCGTCGAGACCACACCAGCCGGCTTGTGCACAGCCCAAACCTCCCGCGCCTCGGCGCCCACCGGACTGCCATCGACCCGCACATCGTCCCCCTCCCCCACATCCCAAGCAGGATCCCGCACGACCTCACCACCAACAGTCACCCGCCCCGCAGCCACAATCTCCTCAGCTTTCCGCCGCGAAGCGACGCCCCCGTGGGCGAGGAACTTAGCCAGCCTCACGAGGCAGGTGCGGGGGCAGGTCTCGGCCTAGCCTCCCTCCGGCACCGCGGAGAGGTTCTCGCGCCCGCAGGGCGCTCAAAATCAGCCCCGCCGAAGGCGGGGCTTAGGCGTAGCCGAGACCTGCCCCCGCGCCTGCCCCTCATGGCTCGCTTCGCTGTTCGCCAGCCTTCAGCAACCGCTCGCGCAGCTCCCGCTCGTCATCGGGAGTCGGATCGAACCGCGACGGATCGGGCAGCTGATCGAGTCCGGACAGCCCGAAGAGCCGTTCGAACAGCTCGGTCGTCTTGAAGAGCGCCGCGCCGAACTGCGAGCGACCGGACTCCTCGATCAAGCCCCGCTCGGCCAGCGTCTGCACAGCCGACTCCGAGGAGACGCCGCGGATCCGCGCCACCTCCGGCCGCGAGACCGGCTGCAGGTAGGCGACGATCGCCAGCGTCTCGGCCTGTGCTTGAGTCAGCGGTGGGGTGCGCGGCTTGGCCAGCAGGCGCCGCGCCGCACCCTCGCTCGCCGGGTCGCTGGCCAGCGAGAACCCACCCGCCACCTCGCGCAGAACGACCCCGCGCCGCCCCTCGGCGAGGTCCTCGCGCAGCAGATCGATCGCCTCGGCGACCTGGCCCTCGGTCGCCTCCGTCGCCTCGACCAAATCGGCCACGGCGACCGGCTGCGGCGAGAGGAAGAGCAGCGCCTCGATCGTCCGGCTGAGGTCGCTCATCGTGCGCTCGACTCCTGGCGGCGGATCTCGATCGGGCCCAATGGCTCGCTCTGCTTCCAGGTCACCTCACCCTTGCGGTAGAGCTCGAGCAGGGCGAAGAGCGTCACCGCCTGGGTAAGCCGATCCTCACCGCCGAACTGCTCGTCGAAGTCGATGCTGGTCCGCCCGGCGAGGGCGTCGCGCAGGGCGCGCAGACGTCGCTCGAGCGAGACGGTGGGCCTGATGTGGCTGGTGTCGACCGGCGGCGGCACGACCAGCAGGTCGCCGAGGGCGGCGCCGAGCCGGTCAGGGTCGTAGGCGGCCGTCGCGGCGTCGACGGCGACGCGGCGCAGGCTCGGTGGCAGCGGTGCCGAGCGGTAGAGGTAGCCACGCGCCGCCTCGAAGCGCTCCGCAAGCGCCGCCGCGGCGGCGCGGAAGCGCCGGTACTCGAGCAGGCGGGCCAGCAGCTCCTCGACGGCCTCCTCTGGCCCCATCTCCTCCAGCTCCGGGTCGGCGCCCGGCAGCAGCAGCCGCGACTTCAGCTCGAGCAGGGCCGCGATCAGGACGAGGAACTCGGTCGCCACCTCCAGCTCCAGTTCGCCCTTTCCCTCGAGGTACTCGATGTAGGCGACGACGACCTCGGCCAGTTCGACCTCGAGCAGGTCCACCTCCTCGCGCAGGAGGACCGCGACCAGGAGGTCGAACGGCCCGGCGAAGACGTCGAGCTCCAGATCGAGATCGGCGACGGCCATTTACCCAAGTTAACGCGGCGCGCCGATGCCCATGCGCTCACGCACATCGACGAGGGTCGGGGCGGCGATCGCACGCGCCTTCTCGGCGCCGACGGCGAGCGCCTCCTCCAGCGCCGCCCGGTCGGGGCGCAGCTCGGCGTAGCGCTCGTGGACGGGCGCCAACATCTCGACCACGCCCTCGGCGACCGCTTTCTTGAAGTCTCCGTAGCCGACGCCGTCGAACTCGCGCTCGATCTCGGCTGGATCGACACCCCGGGCAACCGCGAGAATTTCGATCAAGTTGGTGACGCCCGGCTTGTCCTCGCGCCGGACGATCTCGCGCCCTGAGTCGGTGACGGAGCTGCCCAGCTTCTTGCGGATAGCCGCCGACTCGTCGAGCACGAAGACGGTGCCGGCCTCGCCCGAGGCGGTCGTCGACATCTTCTGCTCCGGCTCCTGCAGATCCATGATCCGTGCCCCGACCTCCGGCACGACCAGCTCCGGCACGACCAGGGTCTCGCCGAAGCGACCGTTGAAGCGGCGGGCGATCTCCCGCATCAGCTCGACGTGCTGGCGCTGATCGTCGCCGACGGGCACCTCGGTTGCCCGGTAAGCGAGCACGTCGGCGGCCATCAGCACCGGGTAGTAGAAGAGCGCCGCCGAGGCCAGCTCGCGCTGGCGGCCCGACTTTTCCTTGAACTGGTGCATACGGTCGAGGTCGCCGTGGGCGGTGACCGCCGAGAGCAGCCAGGTCATCTCGGTGTGCTCGCGCACGTCGGACTGGCGGAAGAGGATGCAGCGCTCGGGGTCGAGGCCGGCGGCGAGCAGGATCGCGGTCGTGTCGTAGACGCGTTCGCGCAGCTCGACCGGGTCGTATGAGACCGAGAGCGCATGCAGGTCGACGATGCAGAAGATCGCCGGCTCGCCGCGATCCTGGCCATCGACGTACTGGCGGATCGCGCCGATGTAGTTGCCGAGGTGCTTGCGGCCGGTTGGCTGGATGCCGGAGAAGATGACGGGGGCGGGCATGGGCTGGAGCCTATGTCAGGGGCCAGGGACGGGGTGCCCCTCGACCCGACAAACGGCGGTCCGGTTGGACCGCCGTTTTGAGTATCCGCCGGTTCGAGGGGCACCCCGTCCCTGGCTTCAGGCGGGTTCCGGCTCCGGCAGGTCGTCGCCCCGTGGGGGCTGCTTGCGGTCGGCGCAATCCGCGTCCGCGCCGTGGCCGCACTCGCCCGCTTGGGCCGAGCCCCGGCTTGGGATAGCTTCGAGCTTCCTTCGCGGGTTCTCGATGCCTATGCCGGCGAAAATGCCGCCGGCGATCATCAGGATGCCGGCGATGACTATGCCGAGGTGGAAGGCTTCGGTCGAAGCGTCGGGCTCGCTGGCGGTCAGCGGGTTGGAGCCGGCGTCGCCGCCTACGCTGGCGCCGAACTTGGCGGAGATGATCGCGCCGAGCACCGCGATCGCCAGCAGTCCCGCGACGCGGGCGACACCGTTGTTGACGCCGGAGGCGATGCCGACGTGGCGTTCCTCGACCGAGTCGAGCACGGTCGCGGTCAGAGGGGCGACCGTGGCCGAGAGGCCGAGGCCGAAGACGACGATCGCCGGCAGGACGTCGGCGACGTAGCTCGGATCGGCGCCCACTCGCAGCAGCATGATCAGGCCGATCCCACCCACGATCGGCCCCGCGCACATCGGCAGTCGCGGGCCGGTCCCCGAGGCGAGCCTGCCCCAGCGCGGCGAGAGGAAGAAGAGGATCAACGAGACCGGGGTCGTCGCCAGCCCAGCCTCGATCGGCGAGTAGCCGGCGACCTGCTGGAGGAAGAGGCTGACGAAGAAGAGTCCGCCGATCAAGCCCGCGTAGGCCGAGAGCGTGGTCAGGTTGGCGACGCGGAAGTTGCGGATGCGGAAGAGGGAGAGTTCGAGCATCGGGTGACGGGCGCGCGCCTCCCAGAGGATGAAGAGCGCGAAGCAGACGACGCCGGCAATCATCGGCGCCCAGACAACCGGGTCCCCCCAGCCGTGGGTCGGCTGCTCGATCAGGGCGAAGACCGGGCCGGCGAGGCCGGCCGCGGAGAGGACGATGCCGAGCCAATCGATGCCCCGAAAGGCCTCCATGTCACGGCTCTCGCGCACCGAGTGCATGGTCAGCGCGACGGTGGCCGCGATCAGGGGGATGTTGACCCAGAAGATCGCCCGCCACGACAGCGCCTCGACCAAAATGCCGCCCCCGGCCGGGCCGAGGACGGTCGCGATCCCGGTCCAGGCGGTCCACGTCCCCACCGCCTTGCCCCGCTCAGCGCCCTCGAAGGTCGCGGCGACGATCGCCAGCGACCCCGGCACCAGCAGCGCGCCCGCGATCCCCTGCAAGGCGCGAGCGGCGATCAGCAGCTCGACCGTGGGCGCCACCGCGCAGAGAATCGAGGTGGCGCCGAAGGCGATCAGGCCGATGACGAAGACCCGCCGACGGCCGAACTGGTCGCCGAGCGAGCCACCGACCAGGAGCAGCGAGACCAGGGTCAGCATGTAGGCCTCGACCACCCACTGCTGCCCCGCCAACCCCGCATCGAGCCCGTCGGCGATCGCCGGCAAAGCGACGTTGACCACGGTCGAATCGAGGAAGACGACCGTCGAGCCAAGGATCGTCGCAATCAGCGTCAGACGCTGCTGGCGGGACACCGGACCAGTGTAGGGAGGGTCTTAGCTGAGCTCGCGCAGCTGCTGCGCCGGAGTGAAGAAGTTGCGGTAGGCAAGACCCGTGGCGACCAGGGCGGCGATCGCGGTGCTGCCGAGCAGGGCGTAGAGGAGGATCAGCTGGAGGCGGACGGCGTCGGCCGGTTCGGCGCCGGCGAGGAGCATCCCCACCATCGTGCCCGGGAAGAAGATCAGGCCGGTGGTCTTGGTCGAGTCGATCAGCGTGATCGTGCCGGAGCGCAGGGCGCGACGGACGAAGGGTGCCGCGGCTTCGCGCGCGGTCGCGCCGAGAGCAAGGGTGGCCTCGATCCGCGCCCTGGAGTCGCCAACCTCGTCACCCAGCCGGTTGAGCGCCACGGCTGAGGCGGTCATCGCGTTGCCGATCACCATGCCGCCGACCGGGACGAGGTAGCGCGGCGTCGCTTCGAAGATGCCGAGCGCGACGACCAGGCCGAGGGTTGAAGCGGCTGCGATCGCCAGCCCGATCAGCAGCGGCCAGAAGGCACCTGGGACCTTCCTGGCGCGGCCGCGGGCGGTGAGCGCCCCGAAGAGGACCATCACCGAGAGCAGCGCCACGACCAGCCAGATCGTGTCGGCTTCGAAGATCAGCTTGATCGCGTAGCCGATCGCCGTCAGCTGGACGAACGAGCGCACGGTGGCGACGACGATGTCGCGCTCGAGGTCGGTGCGCCGCCAGAGGGAGATCGCCGCGGCGAGGGCGACCAGCGCCAGGGCCGCGGCGACCTGGCCGAGCGAGACGTCGATCGAGGTCGTCATGCCAGCGCCTCCTCGAGCGGTCCGCAGGCGGCAACCCGGCCCTGCTTCAAGCGCAGAGCACGGTCGGCGAGGCGCCGTGCCTGCTCGGGGTCGTGACTGACGACGATCAGCGATATCTCCAGCTCCCCCCGCAGCCCAGCGAGAGTCGCCTCGATCGCGTCGCGGGCATCGTGGTCGAGCGCCGAGGTCGGCTCGTCGAGCAGCAGCACGCGCGGCTGCTGGGCCAAGGCCCGGGCCAGCATCGCCCGCTGCCGCTCGCCGACCGAGAGCCTGCTCACGTCACGCTCCGCGAACTCGGCACCGAGGCCGGCGAGGCCGAGACACCGGGTCGCGTCGAGCTCCTTGCCGGCCAGGTCGGCGGCGTAGGCCAGGTTCGACGCGACCGTCCCCTCCAGCAGCGACGGCAGCTGCGGCACCAGCGAGACCTCCCGCCGCAGCTCGAGCGGGTCGTGGTCCACCAAGGCTCGCTCCCGGTAGGAGATCGTGCCGGTATCGGGGTCGGCGAGCCGGTTGAGCAGGCGCAGCAGGGTCGACTTGCCGCTGCCCGAGGGGCCGACGATCGCCGTCGCGCCCGCGTGGATCTCGGCGCTGACCGCGTCGAGGACCTGGCGGCCGCCGCGTAGGAGGCTTGCCTCGCGAAGCTCGAAAAGCACCGGCGGATGATCCCGCACGCCGCAAGAAGCCTCTCGCGAGCGGCTGCGCTCACCGGCGATCGGTGCACGGCTGCCAGAATCCGGGTAGGTGATCTGCTGATGCCGAGAGCAATCTGGAGCGGAACGATCAGCTTCGGGCTACTGAACGTACCCGTCAAGCTCTACAGCGCGGTCGCGCGGCGCGGCATCTCGCTGCGCGAGATCCGCGAGTCCGACGGCGCCCGGATCAAACACCGGCGGGTGGCCGAGGGCACCGACGAGGAGGTCCCCTACGGCGAGATCGTCAAGGCCTTCGAGATCACCCCCGATCGCTACGTGCCGCTGAGCAAGGACGAGATGGCGGCGATGGCACCCGAGAAGACGCGCGCGATCGAGGTGCGGGACTTCGTCGACCTCGAGCAGATCGACCCGATCTACTTCGACAGCCCCTACTACCTCGGCCCGGCCGAGGGCGCCGAAAAAGCCTATTCGCTGCTCGCCAAAGCGATGCAGGAATCGGGCAAGGTTGCAATCTCCCGCTTCGTCTTCCGCAACAAGGAGCATTTGGCGGCGCTGCGGGCGAACAACGGCGTCCTCACCCTGACCACGATGCGCTTCGCCGACGAGGTCGTGCCGACGTCCGAGCTCGAGGACGTGCTGCCCGAGGGCAAGCAGAAGGTCGCCGCGAAGGAGGTCGAGATGGCCGAGCAGCTGATCGAGTCGCTGACCACCGAATTCGACCCGAGCGCCTACCGCGACGAGTACCGCGAGGAACTGCTGGCGCTGATCGAACGCAAGGCCGAGGGCAAGGACGTTCTCGCGGCACCGGAGGTCGAGGAGGCGCAGCCGACCAGGGCCCCGGACCTGATGGCGGCCCTGGAGGAAAGCATCGCCGCGGTCAAAGGCGGGGACAGGGGCAAGGCCAAGCCGAAAGGCAGGGCCAAAAGCGCGTCGAAAGCCCAGGCCAAGAAAAAGGCCAAAGCGGCGCCGAAAAAACGCTCCTCTTCGCGGAGCAAAGCCAAAGCATCGAAATAGGCCGTGGCCGCCAGCCGCCAGGTCGAGGTCGACGGCCGTGAGCTGAAGCTCACCAACCTCGACAAGGTCCTCTACCCGAAGGCCGGCTTCAGCAAGGGCGAGGTGGTCGACTACTACGCCAAGGTCGCCCCGGCGATCATCCCCCATCTCGAAGGCCGCGCGGTGACGCTTCGTCGTTTCCCGGAAGGGGTCGACGATCTCGACGCGGCCTTCTTCGAGAAGCGTTGCCCCAAGCACCGGCCGAAGTGGGTGAAGACCGCGCGGGTCGAAGCCGGTCCGCACGCCGGCAAGATCGACTTCTGCGTCTGCGACAGCCGGCCGACGCTGATCTGGATGGCGCAGCTGGCGGCAATCGAGCTGCACCCCTCGCTCTCGCTGTCGCGGGCGCCGAAACGGCCCACGGTGCTTGCCTTCGACCTCGACCCCGGGCCGCCGGCGGACATAGTCGACTGCTGCCGGGTCGGCCTGCGCCTGCGCGACCTCTTCGGCCACTTCGACGTCGAGTCTTTCGCCAAGACCTCGGGCTCGAAGGGCCTGCAGATCTACGTCCCGCTCAACCGAGAGGTCTACTACGAGCAGACCAAACCCTTCGCCAAAGCGATCGCCCAGCTGCTCGAGAAGCAGACCCCGGACAAGGTGGTCTCGAAGATGAAGAAGGTCGAACGCGGCGGCAAGGTCTTCGTCGACTGGTCGCAGAACCACCAGCGCAAGACGACGATCGCCGTCTACTCCCTGCGCGCCCGCGAGCGCCCGACCGCCTCCACCCCGGTCACCTGGAAGGAGGTCGAAGCCGCCGCCGACAGCGGCGACGGCTCATCGCTCGTCTTCGAGGCCGGTGAGGTCCTGGAGCGCATCGAGCAGCACGGCGACCTCTTCGCCCCGGTGCTGGAGCTGCGGCAGGAGCTGCCGGAGCTGTAAGGCACGTCTCATTCCAGTATCCAGCGTCGACCTCGAACGACCCATCGCGCGAAGACCGGGTCGACGAGTTCGAGCACTGCCTCGCGACCGGTGCCGATGCGAGAGAGCAGGCCCTGTTCGACAAGTCGCTTGGCGGCGTCGCCCGCGGCCGAACCCGGAGGGAGGCCGAATATCTCTCGTGCAGCCTTGCCGGTGAGACTCTGGACCCCCGCCGCAATGGCGTCCACGACGCCGGCCTCCACCACCGAGAGGGAGTCCCAGGTGGCCTCGAAATCGCCCTGGAGGTAGCTCCAGGCCTCCTCGTGGGCGGCCAACCACTGCTCATCGTCGGCTTCAGCCCCCTCCGGCGTATGGCGCCAGAGAAGGTGGGCAAACAGCATCGACCGTTGCGGGTGACCGTCGACGAGGTCGAGGAGCCACCCGAGGGCATCCCCCGCCTGCCGTTGAGTCCGCTGAAATCGATCTGCGATGTGCTCACCGATCGCGAGCCGAGGAAGGCGCTTGAGCTCGAGCGGAGCGGCCTGACCGTAAAAGGGCCGCTTCCGGTCGGAGAACAGCGAGCGCATCATGCCGGGGTGTGAGCCCGAGAAGACATAGGTGACTCCGGCTCCCTGGTGCTGAATCACACTGCGAATCAGAGCGTCGAGCTCGAGCTTGAGAACGACCTGGAACTCATCGAAGACGACGAACATGCGCCGACCGGTCTTTTCGTGCAGCCGCAGGGGAAGGTCGAGCGCATCGAGCAACGCCCTCTCCCCCGCTTCTCCGGCGCCGAAGGCGACAGACCCCCCTCCCGGCGGAGTCTGCAACCCGATCCCGCCGCCTCGACGGCGAAGGGTCGTCAGCACGGAGCTCAACGGTCCCGCGGGCAAATCGGCATAGGCCAGCTCGATCTGCGCCGCCATCTGCCCGGCGGTGCGAACGCCGTAGAGATCAACCAGCACCGCCCCGGCGTCCGCCGCGCGAGCGTCGGCGATGGCTCGGTGCAAAAGACTCGTCTTGCCGTAGTCGCGCGGGCTCGAGAGGCGCGTGTTCACGACGTCCCGAAGGCGTTCGGTCAGCAGGGCAAGCTCGTCCTCGCGATCGATGAGGTCCGCTGGATCGAGTGGGCGATCGAAGACGAAGGGATTTCCGCTTTCAGGCTTTTCCCGTGCCATTTTATACGTTGCTAACGTAGCAGATCATACGTATATGACGTGTGATACTACACGTCAATAACGTGGAGCACTATACGCTGTGCACGTAGCTCAGTTCGCCGCCTGGCGGACCACCGGCCTGCGGGTCGCCTTTACCTCGTCCAAACGACGGACCGGGGTCGTGTAGGGAGCCTGTTTGGCTTTGTCGGGGTCTGCTTCGGCCTCGGCGAGGATCGCCTCGATTGCCTCGGCGAAGGCGTCGAGGCTCTCCTTGGTCTCGGTCTCGGTCGGCTCGATCATCAGCGCCTCCTCGACCAGGAGGGGGAAGTAGACGGTCGGCGGGTGGAAGCCGAAGTCGAGCAGGCGCTTGGCGAGATCGAGCGTGGCGAGCCCCAGCTCCCTCTTCATCGGCTTGCCGGAGAGGACGAACTCGTGCATGCAGTGGCGGTCGAAGGCGACGGGCAAATACCTGCCGGCCCGGCCTTCGGCCAGCCTCGCCTTCAAATAATTGGCGTTCAGCACCGCCGTCTCCGATGCCTCGGCAAGCCCGTCGCCCCCGAGGCTGAGGACGTAGGTTCCGGAGCGGACGAAGACGCCGAAGTTGCCCTGGAAGCCGCGCAGGCGGCCGATCGACTTCGGTCGGTCGAGATCGAGGTCGTAGTACGGGCCGCTGCCGTTGCCTGTCTCCCGCCGCACCACCTGCGGCCGTGGCAGGAAGGGCTCGATCCGCTCGGAGACCGCGATCGGCCCCGCCCCCGGGCCGCCGCCGCCGTGCGGCTGGCTGAACGACTTGTGCAGGTTGACGTGGACGATGTCGAAGCCCATGTCGCCGGGCCGTGAATGACCCATCACGGCGTTCAGGTTGGCGCCGTCGTAGTAGAGGGTCCCCCCCACCTCGTGGATCAATCCGGCGATCTCGACGATGTTCTCGTCGAAGAGGCCGAGCGTGTTGGGGTTGGTCAGCATCAGGCAGGCGACCTCGCCGTCGACCTTGGCGCGCAGGTCGTCGATCTCGACGCCGCCGCGTTCGTCGGTGGCGACCTTGACGATCTCGTAGCCGGCCATCGTCACCGAGGCCGGGTTGGTGCCGTGCGAGGTGTCAGGCGCCAGCACCTTGGTTCGCGCTTCGCCCCGGTCGGCGTGGAAGGCGCGGGTGAGCAAGAGGCCGGCGAGCTCGCCGTGCGATCCGGCCGAGGGCTGCAGGCTGACGTGCGGCAGGCCGCAGATCTCGGCGAGCGACTCCTGCAGGAGCCACATCAGCTCCAGGGCGCCCTGGGCGCGCTTCGCGCTCTGCGCCGGGTGGAGCCGGGCGTGGCCGGGCAGGGCCGCGACCCGCTCGTTGAGCCTCGGGTTGTGCTTCATCGTGCAGGAGCCGAGCGGGTAGAAGCCGCTGTCGAGGTCGAAGTTGCGGCGCGAGAGGCGGTTGTAGTGGCGGACGATCTCCGGCTCGGCGACCTCGGGCAGGCGCGGCGGCTCGGAGCGCAGCAGGTTCGCCGGGATCAGCTCCTCCAGCGGCGGCTCGGGCACTTCGGCGTCGGGCAGGACCGCGGCGCGCCGTCCGGGCTTCGACTTCTCGAAGATCGTCTCGGCGCGTTCGCGCTGCATCGGCGTCTCGTCGAATCCCATCAGGGCCCCCCTGGCGACCTGGTCGCACTATTGGCGACCAGGTCGCCACGCTCGACCTGGATCGCGGCGCCCAGCGCCTCGGCGAGAGCGTCGATCTGGGCGCGGGTGCGGCGCTCGGTGATCGCCACCAGCAGGCCGTCCCCGTACTCGGGGTACTCGCGACCGAGCGGGTAGCCGGCGGCGATGCCACGCTCCGCGCAGCGCTCCAGGACGCCCTCGACCGGCGCGGCGAGGCGAAGGGCGAGCTCCCGCGCGACCGGTGCCTCGTGCAGGGGCCCCACCCCCTCGACCGCGGCGAGGCGCTCGCGGGCGTAGGCGGTCCGCCGCAGCAGCAGCTCGCCCAGCTCGCGGAAGCCCTCGCGTCCGAGCCAGGCGAGGTGGATCGTCGCCGCCAGCGCGTTCAGGGCCTGCGCGGTGCAGATGTTGTGGGTCGCCTTCTCGCGGCGGATGTGCTGCTCGCGCGTCTGCAGAGCGAGGACGAAGCCGCGGCGGCCGTCGACGTCGTCGGTTTCGCCGGCGATCCTCCCGGGCATGCGGCGGATCAGGTCCTCGGTCCCGCAGAAGAAGCCGAACGACGGGCCGCCGAAGTCGAGCCGGTTGCCGAGCGGCTGCCCCTCGCCGAGGGCGATGTCGGCGCCGCACTCGCCCGGCGGCTTCAGCACTCCAAGCGTCATCGGATCGACGGCGACGACGAGCAGCGCCCCGTGCTCCTTCGCCGCCGCCCCGAGCGCCTCGACGTCCTCGACCGCGCCGAGGAAGTTGGGGTTCTGCAGGAAGACCGCGGCCGTCTCGCCGTCCACGGCCTCGGCCAACGCTGCGGCATCGGTGAGCCCGTCCCGCAGTCCGACTTCGGCGATCTCGGCGCCGAAGCCCTCGGCGTAGGTGGCCAGAGTCTCGCGGCTGTGCGGGTGGACACCGCGCGAGACGACGAAGCGGCGTCGCCCCTTGGTCGCGCCGAGCGCCAGGTAGCCGGCCGAGGCGACCGAAGACGGGCCCTCGTACAGGCCGGCGTTGGAGACCGGCAGCGCGGTCAGCTCCGACATCGCCGTCTGGAACTCGAACATCGCCTGCAGGCCGCCCTGCGAGATCTCCGGCTGATAGGGCGTGTAGGGCGTGAGGAACTCGCTGCGCTGGGTGATCGCGTCGACGATCGCCGGCACGTAGTGGTCGTACATCCCAGCCCCGAGGAAGCAGACCTGCTCTTCGCAATCGGCGTTGCGGGCGGCCAGCTCCGCCAGCCGCTCGTGGACCTCGGCCTCGCTCATCCCCGCCGGCAGCGAGAGCGGACGGCCGAGCCGCACCGACTCCGGGATCTGCTCGAAGAGCTCGGCGGTCGACTCGACCCCGATCTTGGCGAGCATCTCGGCCCGATCGGCGGGCGTCGCTGAGGTGTAGCGCGTCACCCCGTCAAGGCTACGCAAGCAGGGGGCGCGAGCTGCCGCTAACCATCCAGCAGTTTGCGGTATTCGTCGGCGCTCAACAGAGCGTCGGCCTCGCCAGGGGCGGAAAGCCTCACCCTGACCAGCCAGCCCTCGCCGTAGGGGTCCTCGTTGATCTTCTCCGGCGCGTCGGCCAACCCGTCGTTGACCTCGACGATCTCACCGGAGAGCGGCGCGATCACGTCGGAGACCGCCTTGACCGACTCGACCTCGGCGTAGGAGGAGTCTTTGTCGATCGCCGTACCGACCTCAGGCGGGTCGTAGAAGACGACCTCGCCGAGGCTGTCCTGCGCGTACCAGGTGATCCCCATGACCGCGTGCTCGTCCCCCTCCAGCCGGGCCCAATCGTGCTGGTCGTGGTAGAGCAGGTCGTCGGGGCAGTTCGCGTCGGGCAAGTCAATTCTCCTTCCGGGCCGAGGGACTCTGGTAGAGCGGCTTGGACGCTACCCGGGCGGCGCGCAGCTTGCCGCGCACGTCGATCTCCAGCTCGGTTCCCGGCTCGGCGAGGTCGCCGCGCAGGTAGGCCATCCCGATCCCGATTTCGAGCGAGGGCGAGAAGCCGCCACTGGTGACGACGCCGACCTCCCCTCCAGCCGAAAGCACCGGGTTGCCCTGGCGGGGGATGCCGGCCCCCTCGATCCTGAACGGGACGAGGCGCTGCGCCGTGCCCTCGGCACGAGCCCGCGCCACGGCGTCGGAGCCGACGAAACCCGTCGCCTCCCTGCAGCACCAGCCAAGCCCGGCTTCGATCGGGTTGCGCTCGGGGCTGAGGTCGTTGCCGTGCAGGTGAAAGCAGGCCTCGAGCCGCAGCGTGTCGCGGGCGGCCAGACCGCAGGGGACGACGCCCGCATCGAGCAGCTCGGTCCAGACAGCCGGCGCGACGTCGGGATCGATCAACAGCTCGACCCCGTCCTCACCGGTGTAGCCGGTGCCGCAGATCAGCCCGGGCCGGCCGCCGATCCGCGCCGTCGCCACCCGCATCCGCGAGGGCAGCTCGACCCCCAGGGCGCCGCGGACGATCGTGCGAGCGTGCGGGCCCTGCACGGCGAGCATCGCGTAGCGGTCGGCGACGTCTCGCACGGCGACGTCGAACCCGTGGCTCCAGCGCCCCAGCCAGGCGAGGTCCGAGGCGTGGTTGGCGGAATTGGTGACGAGCAGATGGCCATCGCCGCCGAGCCGGTAGGCGAAGAGGTCGTCGAGCACGCCACCGTCCTCGGCGCAGAGGCAGGAGTACTGAGCACCCCCGACGGCGATCGCGGCGACGTCGTTGGAGAGCACCCGTTGGAGGTAAGCCAGCGCCCCGGGTCCCTCGACCTCGACCTCGCCCATATGCGAGACGTCGAACATCCCCGCATGCGTCCGCACCGCCGAGTGCTCCTCCCGCACCCCCTCGTACTGAACAGGCATCTCCCAGCCAGCGAAATCCACCAGCTTCGCGCCAAGCTCCACATGCTTCTCGTATAGGACCGTCCGCCGCAAGCTCACGGCGCGCAAGGCTATTGCGTGCTGCCTACGCAGGTTGCGTTGTGCCGCTTTGCTGGGTGCGGATGGCGTTGCGCCGCTTGGGAGAGCGTCGGGGGTCCCTCTGCAGGAACTCC